>JAQCJS010000035.1 GCA_027592975.1 Chloroflexota bacterium | reverse complement strand
GGAGCCGACGACCAGCCGCGCTCCGAGCTCCGCGACACGCATATCGCGGTACGCGATCACCTCCGGGAAGTTCTGCCCGGTGTCGATGTGTACGATGGGAAACGGGATGCGCGCCGGCCAGAACGCCTTCTCCGCGAGGCGCAGCATGACGATCGAGTCCTTGCCGCCGGAGAACAGCAGCGCCGGCTGCTCGAACTCCGCCGCGACCTCGCGGATGATCTGGATCGACTCAGCCTCGAGCACTTCGAGGTGCGTGAGTTCGCGGGGCAGCGTGCTGGTCACCGGGTGGACTCCTCGTGGACGGGTCAATTCCCTACGCGGCGCTTGTGAATCGGCTCACAGACGGTTCAGAGTAAAAGGAGCGGCGGTCCCCCGCAGGTCACCGCCGCTCGCCTTGGACGAATCTAGACGGCGCACTCGCCTTCGCCGCGCTCAAGGACGTACAGGCCCTCGCGCTCCCAGTCGACGAACTCCTGGAGGTTGTCCGTGCCGAAGGTGGGCGTGAGGGTCAGATCCTGCACGGCCGCCTCGAACGGCGCGACACCCACGCGCTCGAAGAACGTGTTGAACGGCTCACCCTCGGTGCGGCCGGCCTGGTAGACGCCGATGAAGCGCTCCACGGCGTCCGGGACGCGCTTCGCCGGGAGGCGCAACTTCGCCAGGGTGCCCGCGTGCGCGGTGGCGCCCTCGTGACGCTCGCCGCCGAGGAACACGTTGTACGCGGGGATCTGCCGCGCGTCGTTCTTCATCGCCGCCCCGTGGAAGCCGATGTTGCCCAGGTGGTGCTGGCCGCAGGAGTTCGGGCAGCCGCTGATGTTGATGAAGATCTGCTTCGTCAGCGGGTCCGTGACGTTCAGCACCTCCAGCCGCTCGCTGATGGCGCGGTTCAGGCCCATGGACGAGGTGATGCCGAGCTTGCAGGAGTCCGTGCCGGGGCACGACACCACGTCGCGGATGGTGGCCGCGCCGGACTCGCCCAGGTTGAGCGCCTGCAGCGCCTTCCACACGGCGTAGACGTTGGCGCCGGGGATCCAGCGCAGCACCAGGTTCTGCGCCTGCGTGGTGCGCGCGCGGCCCGCGCCGTGCTCCGTGATGATGGAGGCAAGTCCACGCCACTGCGCCGGACGCAGATCGCCCTGCCGCACCAGCACGTGCACCGCGTAGTACCCGTCCTGCTTCTGGGCGCGCACGTTGTCGTCGATGAACCGAGCGAACGCCTCCCGCTCCTCGGCAGGCGCGCTCGACACGTCGAGCTTGCTGGGCGCGGGGGCGTCGGCGGACTCGTCGTCGTGGAAGAGGAGCGCTTCGAGGTCGATCGGCTGCTGCGCCCAGTCCTGCGCCAGCCGCTCGTCCACCATCGCGCGGAAGGCCTCGGCGCCCACGCGGTGGACCAGGAACTTCAGGCGGGCCTTCAGGATGTTCACGCGCAGCTCGTCGGCGTCCTGGAAGATGCGCACAACCGCCTCGGAGTACCGGAGGTAGTCATCCACTGACACGAAGTCGGTGAGGACGATGGCGTCCTTCGGCATGGTGGAGAGGCCGCCGCCGACGACCATCTTGAAGCCGCGGATCTCCTTGCCGTCGATGACTTTCACGCGGGGGATGTAGCCAATGTCGTGGATCGGGGTGAGCGCGGCGTCTGCATCGGACCCGGAGAAGGTGACCTTGAACTTGCGCGGCAGCAGCTGGCTGAGCGGGTTGCGGACCCAGTAGCGGACGAACGCGCCCGCGTACGGCGTGATGTCGAAGAGCTCGTCCGCGCGGATGCCGGCCCACGGGTCGCCCGTGACGTTGCGCACCACGTTGCCGCACGCCTCGCGCGATGAGAGTCCGTGATCGCCCAGGACGCGGAGGACGTTGTACATCTCCACCAGCGGGATGTGGTGGAACTGCACGGCCTGGCGCGTCGTGATGTGCCCCTTGCCCAGCGGCGCCAGCTCCGCAACCTGTGCGAAGCCTTCCATCTGGACCGGGCCGAGGCCGCCGAAGGGAACCTTCACGCGCGTCATCTGGCGCGCGGGCTGGCGCTGGCCGTAGACGCCCTGCTTCAGGCGGAAGCCGATGAACTGGCGCTCCGCCATGTCCCCGGCCAGGAACTTCGTCGCCTCCGTCTCGAAGTCGTCGAACTCCTTCAGGATGATCGGGATGACGGTCGGGGCGCTCTTGGGGGTGGCGGTGGTCATGGTGGCGCTCTTCCTTTAGTGACCCGGGTCGGATTGTCGACTTAATCAGTCGACAAAGGAGTGTTCAGAGTACCCAACGCGATACCACCCTGCAAGGGGGGCGATTCGCACCGGTGCGCTCCGTCGAGGGCTAGTAGGAGGAAACGTCCATTTGCGGGAGCATGCCCGTCGCGGAGTAGACGGTGCGCTCCGCGATGTTGGTGGCCCGGTCGGCGATCCGCTCCAGGTTGTGGGCGACCCAGAGCAGGTGGGTGCTCGGCTCGATCGTCGTGGGGTCGCTGATCATGACCTGGATCAGGTCGGCGTAGATCTGGTCGTACAGCCGGTCGACCTCGTCGTCTGCGGCGCCGACGCGGTAGGCGGCCTCCACGTCCTGCTCCACGAAGGTGTGGATGGCGTTGCGGAGCATCTCCGTGGCGCGGTTCGCCATGATCGGCATGTCGATCAACGGCTTCACCAGCGGCTCGTCCTGCATGGTGATCACGATGCGCGCGATGCCCTCCGCGTGGTCGCCCATGCGCTCCAGGTCGGACATGATCGCCGTCACGGAGACGATCACACGCAGATCGCCAGCCATGGGTGCCTGCTGCGCCAGCAGTGAGATGCAGGCGTTCTGCAGGTGGAACCCGATCGCGTTGATGTCCCGGTCTTCCTCGATCACGCTCCGCGCCAGCACGACGTCACGGTCCATCAGCGCCTGCATCGCCCGCTCGACCGCCCGCTCGACCATCGACCCCATCTCGATGACGCCGTCCTGCAGCGCAGCGATCTGGCGGTGGAACTGCTCTCGGGGCATGACCGGACTGCCTCACTCCGCGCGGGCGCGTGAATCGCGTCCGGGGCTCAACGAATGATGGTGAATGAGTGTACGCGCGCCGAGCTCACACCGGCGTGGTGCCTCGCGGGAGCGTGAAGCAGATCGAGGCACCCGGCGTGGTGTCCGCCACCCAGATCTCCCCACCGAGGCGCGAGACGATGTGACGCGCGATCGCCAGGCCCAGGCCAGTGCCCGCGCCGCCGGTGCGCGCGCGGTCGGCGGTGTAGAACCGCTCGAAGATGCGCTGGCGGTCGGTCGGGAGAATCCCGGGCCCCTGATCGCGGACGCAGATCTGCACCACGTGCCCGGCCGGGCCGACGAGGATGGTGATCGTCCCTTCCGCGGGCGAGTAACGCAGGGCGTTGTCCAGCAGGTTGGTGAGCACCTCCAGCGCCCGCTCCCGGTCGGCCAGCACCTCGCCGCCACCGCCCGGCACCTCCTCCTCGACCACCAGCGTGACCTGCGCGCGGTCCGCGACCGGACGGACGCGAGTGAGCGCCACGCGGATCAGCTCGGAAACCGGGATCGGCTGGATGTCGAACTCCTCCGCCCGGGACTCCAGGCGTGAGAGCCGCAGCAGTCGCTCCACGATCTCGCCCAGGCGCTCCAGCTCGCGCGTCAGCCGCGCGTGGAACCGCTCGCGCTGCTCCGGCTCGTCGACGCCCGCCTCCAGCGTCTCTGCGAGCGCGCGCGCCGCGGCGATCGGCGTACGCAGCTCATGCGAGACGTTGGCGACGAGCTCCGAGCGCGCACGCTCCGCGTTGCGAAGTGCGGTGACGTCCTGCACGGTGAGCACGGCATGCACCGGCATCCCGCCCAGGCGGGTGGCGGCCGCGCGCACGAGGCGGTCGTCGCTCAGGGCGACGTCACGCGGCTCTCCGGATGCCTCGCGGAGCACCTGCGCCAGCGCGGCGTCGCGGGTGGCGCGGATCAGCGTGACGCCCTCCATCGCCTCGGGTGGGCGGCGCAGGATGCGCGCGATGGCGGGGTTCGCGACCAGGACGTTCTCATCCGCGTCCACGACCAGGATGCCCTCCGGCAGCAGCGCAAGCAGCGCTCGCAACTCCCCGACGAAGTCGATCGGCGGCGCGGTGACGGAGCGCGGCGGCGCGGCATCGGCACGCCGCGTGACCAGGATCCCGGCGAGCAGCACGGCGATCACGACGACGCCCCAGTCCAGCGTTTCCGGGAGCAGCGTGACGGCGGCGGCGGCGACGCCCGCAAGCACGAGGAGTGCGCCCATGTGCTTCACGGGACGAACCGATAGCCGATGCTGCGGACGGTCTGGATCAGCATGGGATTGGCGGGATCCTCCTCGAGCTTCTCGCGGAGCCATCGGACGTGGACATCCACGGTGCGCGTCTCGCCCATGAAGGTGATCCCCCAGACCTCCTGCAGGATCTGCCCCCGGCTCAGCGCCTGGCCGGGGTGCCGCATGAAGTAGGCCAGCAGCGCGAACTCACGAGGCCGCAGGACCAGCGGCTTCCCGTGATGGCGCGCCTGGTGCGTGGACTCGTCCACCTCCAGCGTGCCCAGGCGCAGCGGCGCACTGGGGGTGACGGCAGCAGTGCGCGGCCCGGCCGCACGCGAGAGCGCGTCCCGCCGCAGGAGCGAGGCGATACGGGCGCGCAGCTCCCGCATGGAGAACGGCTTCGCCAGGTAGTCGTCCGCGCCGAACTCCAGCCCCTGCACCCGATCCGCCTCCGCGTCACGCGCGGTGAGCATCAGGATCGGGATGGGCGTCTCCGCGCGGAGGATGCGGCAGACGTCCAATCCGGACATCCGCGGGAGCATAACGTCCAGCACCACGGCATCCGGCTGGTGCGCGCGCGCCAGCTCCAGGCCGGCGATGCCGTCCTGGGCGGTCAGCACGTCGTACCCGTCACGGCCAATGCTGTAGGCGACAGCCTCCAGGATGGCCGGGTCATCCTCCACCACCAGCACCGTCGTCATAGGCCGCCCGCCTCCGCGCCGCGAGGCCCCCGGGGGCTCCACGGGACTCCGGACTGGGTGCACACCCGTTACCCGGATGCGCTCTATACTGAGACACAGTTGTACACGGTTCGCCGCTCTCATTGGTGAGCGCTCCGTGATGCCCACGCGGCAACCCGGACGGCGACCGCCCGTTGTCCATGAACTCTCCCGAACTCCAGGCCGTGCTGCTGGGCATCATCGAGGTCCAGCCGCTGGACGCGCTGCTGCGACGGCTCGCTGCTGCCGCTCGTGAGATGACGGGCGCAGACTTCGCCGCGCTGGGCGCGTACGACGACAACCGCCGCCTGCAGCACTTCGAGACGGTGGGCCTGAGCCTGGACGAGCGCAGCGCGATGCCGCACCCCCCGCACGGGCTGGGGCTGCTGGGCGAGGTCGCGATCGACCCGCGCACGGTGCAGCTGGACGACTTCCGCGGGCATCGCTCTTCCGTCCGGATGCCCGCGCACCATGCGGACATGCGGGCCTTCCTGGGCGTGCCGCTGGTGTACGGCGGCCGCGTGCTGGGAGCGTTCTACGTCACCAGGAAGCCGGAGGGTGCGCCGTTCAGCGCGGACGACCGCGCGCAGCTGGAGGCGCTGGCCCCCTACGCGGCGCTGGCAATCCGCAACGCCCGCGCGCTGGAGGACGAGCAGCGTCAGCGCGCCGCCGCACAGGCGCTGGCAGACGCCGCCCGCGCCCTGCAGGAGGTGGACGACCCGGACGCCGCCGGTCGCGTCATGGTGCGCGCCGCGTCCGAGCTGCTCCTGGGCGAGGGCGAGACGCTGGTCTGCTGGACGAGCACGGCAGGCGACAAGACCCGCAGCACCGCCTCGACGCCCGGCTCTCGCCTCGAGACTGAGGTGCTGGCGATGATCGAGGCAGGGCTGCCGCCGGGACGCCACGAACGGCCCGGCATGCTGCCCGGCATGGACGTGACCATCTACGCGGGCGAGCTGCCGGACGGCGGCGAGCTGGTGCTGGCGGCGGCCGCCCCCTCCGACCACCGGAGCGGCGTCCACCTGTCGCTGCGTACGCTGCACGACATTGGCGTGGCCGGACACGCGCACCTCGCGCGGCGGGCGGCGGAGGCGGCGCTCGAGCGGTACGCGCTGCGCGATGGCATCGCGCGCGATCTACATGACGACATCATCCAGGCGATCTACGCGATCGGCCTGGGCCTGCACCGCGCGCGGATGCACGATTCGATCACGAAGGAAGAGGCGATCGAGACGGCGACCACGGAGTTGAGCGCCGTCATCGCCGACCTCCGCGCGTACATCGGCCACCTTACCGGCGACGAGCTGCCGGGGACGGCGCTGCTCACAGAGCGGCTCCGCTCGATCCTGGACGCGGCATCCTCCTGCGAGTGGACGCAACGCATCGAGATGGGCCGGGCACCGCTGCCCTCCAGCACGGAGCGCGCCGTGTACCTGATCTCGCGCGAGTTGATCTCCAACGTGGAGCGGCACGCGGAAGCGGCGCACGCCTCGCTCAACGTCACGCGCGACGCGGAAGGCATCCACATCTCCGTGACGGACGACGGCGTGGGCTTCGACCGCAACGGGATTGCGCCGGACCGCGTGGGCGTGCGCAGCGTGGAACAGCGGGCGGCCGACCTGGGTGGCTCGCTGATCTTCGAGACGGCACCGGGACGCGGGACCGCCGTGTCAGTGACGATCCCGCTGGTGCCGGTGCTGGGAGCGACACCATGACCTCCGCGCCCAGCCAGCCGCTGCGGGTGATGCTGGTGGACGACCACGCGGTGGTGCGGCGCGGGCTGCGCGATCTGCTCTCCGAGCGTGCCGACATCACCGTGGTCGGCGAGGCCGGCACGGTGAAGCAGGCGCTGGATGAGGCGGCCCGGCTGAAGCCGGACGTCGTTATGCAGGTATGGCGGCTGCCGGACGGCAGCGGGGTGGAAGCCTGCCGCGACATCCGCTCCGCCCACCCGGAGACGAAGGTGTTGATCCTCACCTCCCACGCCGACCAGAACGCGCTGTTCGCCGCCGTGATCGCGGGCGCCTCCGGCTACCTGCTGAAGGATCTCAACCCCGCGAGCATCCAGGACGCCGTCACCCAGATCGGCCGAGGCGGCTCGATGCTAGATCCGCAGATGGCGACGGGCGTGCTGGATCGGCTGCGCAAGGGGCAGGGTGCGCACCCGGCCGACGACGCCTTCTCCGCGCTGTCGCCGCAGGAGGATCGCATCCTCGATATGATCGCGGACGGCATGACCAACGGTGAGATCGCGGGCAAGCTTCAGCTCGCCGAGAAGACGATCAAGAACTACGTCTCGGAGATCTACGCCAAGCTGAACGTGGAACGCCGCTCCCAGGCCGCGCGCCTCGCCACGGAGCGGCGGCTGCGCAAGGAACAGCAATAGCGGCCCGCACCCGCCGGTGCTAACCGCCGGTCAGCGTCGCCACCGACACGAACTCGTACCCCGCTTCGCGCAGCCCGCGGATGATCGCCGGGAGCGCGGCCGCGTCCTGCGACTGCGCCCCGACGTGGAAGATGACGATCGCGCCGGGCGAGGTGAGCCGCAGCGTCCGCTCCACAATGCCCGGCGCGGAAAGCCCGTTCCACCCCAGCGAGTCCACGGCCCACATCGCCGTGACCGCGTAGCCGCGCGCACCCACGTCTGCCAGGACGGAGGCGTCCGTGTCGCCGTAGGGCGGGCGGAAGTACGGAAGCGTGGAGACGCCGGCGATGCGCTGGATGATCGCCTCCGTGCGGTCCAGCTCGTCCCAGCGCTCGGCGCGCGTCATCGGCCGGCTGGTGGTGGAGAGGCCGGTGAAGGAGCCGTGGCTCCAGCTGTGGTTGATGAAGTGGTGGTCCTCGTCCGCGATGCGCTTCACCAGCGCGGGGTGCTGTTCCGCCCACGCCCCGGTCATGCCGAAGCTGGCGACCACGCGCTCCCGCGCCAGCGTGTCCAGGATGTCCGCAGCGAAGCCCACATCCGCGCCGGCATCGAACGTCAGGGAGACGCGCCTCGCGGTGCGGTCGCCATAGGCAACGGCAACGGAGCGCGGGCCGTCCGCGCGGCCGCCGACGGGCGGGAGCGGCGCGCTGGCCGTGATCAGGCGGGCGCGGATCGGCTCGTCCTCATCCGGCGCGAACAACATGCTGGAGCCGGAGACGTGGCGGTGCCCGGTGTTCCCGTCCGGCACCGCCTGCGCCACGAGCGCAGGCTCCTCGGCGGCGGGGGTGACGACGGGCGACGGGGCGACGCCGCCGA
>JAQCJS010000034.1 GCA_027592975.1 Chloroflexota bacterium | reverse complement strand
TCCCGCCCGGCCGGGAGCAGCACTTGGAGCGCGGCCGCACCTAAGCGTCCGTCCGCTCCACGACCAAGACGCAGGCGGATACGGATGAGGCCCCGCAGCGCGGGGCCTCATGGTTGCTGCTACTGCGCCGGATCGGCTACCCGACCGCGTCCAGGCGCTGCCCCCCGACCTCCACCGGCTTCGCATCCATCAGGACGAAGGCGATCACGCAGGTCTCCGTGCCGCGGTTGAGCCAGTTGTGCACCGTGCCGCGCTGGACGATCACGTCGCCCTGGTTGCAGTGGACGATCACCCCGTCATCCAGCTCCATGTCGATCTCGCCCTGCAGCACGACCGAGTAGTCCAGCGAGTCCGTGCGATGCATCCGGGGGGAGTTCCCCGGCTCCAGCGCCAGCAGCCGGAAGACCGTGCCGCCGGGAAGGGTGGTGGCCACGCCCTCGCGCTTGCCCTCGTCCTCGGATCCGTCGTTGTTGGACGGGAAACCCATGCTCGTCCAGATGAGTGCGGCGTCCGCGCCCGGCCGTCGCGGCTCTCCCTGCACCATGTCGTCGATGATCGCGATCGCCTTGCCGTCCTCGTTGTGGCCGGTCACGATCCGTCTCACCTGAAATGTCATGCGGTTCCCCCTTGTGCTGTCCGTGCGGGCGGCTCCCGCACCCTCAGGCTGTAGCAGCCCGAGCATGGTCGCGTCTACCCCGAGGAACCGCTGTTGTGGACGGCCGCAAGTGTCGGTCGTTCATGCACGCACCTTTGGTCCGATGTGCGTGGCAATGGGCCTCCTGCGATGGGGCTGTAACGGCGATGCGCGATCCGAGCGCCGTGGACTGACGGGTGAGCCTCGTACGGTTGAGGCCGCGGCGAATCAGCCGCACCGAGCCGAGCGGGAGACATCCCGCAGCGACGAGGTCAGTCCACACGGCGCATCGCGGCAAGCGACGGCCTCGCCTTCGCACGCCCGAGGCAGGACGTTTCGCACACCTCGCGGCGGAGCGGCATGGAGGCTTCCCGATGACCGCACAGGAGACCAGGGAAGGGCCGGCTCGCATCTGGCCAGCCGTCCGGCCACCGGATCGCACACCTTCGCGTCACAGCCGCACCGTGGTGGAGGATCTCCCGCCGGGCCGGGTGGCGTCCGCGAAGCGTGCGTTCTCCACTCGTCGCGTGGCGCTGGAGGATGCCCGCACCCTGGTCACCGGGGCAGCGCGCCCGCGCGCCGGCGACCTGGTGCTCGCGCGAGTCGACCGCCTACGCCAGCACGGACGGCTGGAGCTCCCCTCCGGGCGGCGCGCGCTCCTCCATCCGGGCGACGAGCTCGTCGTCGCCTGCGGCAACCGCTACGCCTCCGACCAGTTCGAGGCGTACGTGCCGGGTGCGCTGGGAGAGGCGCACCTGGTCGCGGCGGGAGGCCTCGCGGCGATCGTCGCGTCCCGCTCTCAGGCGATCCAGGCAGCCACGGAGATCACGCTGCTCGGGCTGCTGGGCGACGCAGAGGGAACCCCGCTGAACCTGGCGGCGTACGCGCTTCCGGAGCCGAAGGTACGCGGCGCGCGGCCGCCGGTGATCGCCGTCTTTGGCACCGCGATGAACTCCGGCAAGACGACCACTGCGCGCTTCCTGCTCCGCGGCCTGCAACAGGCCGGCTTCCGCGCCGGCTACGCGAAGCTCACCGGCACCGGCGCCGGCGGCGACTACTGGGCGATGACGGATGCTGGCGCGTGCGCGGTGTTCGACTTCACGGACGCCGGCCTGGCCTCCACCTACGTCGCGCCGATCCCGCTGCTTGAGCGCACGAGCATCGATCTGATCGGTCATCTCACGGCGGCAGGCTGCGACCGCATCGTCGTGGAGGTCGCGGACGGGCTGCTGCAGGCGGAGACGGCGGGGCTGATGCGCTCCGAGATCTTCCACGCCCTGGTGGATCGCGTGATGTTCGCCGCCGGTGATGCGATCGCCGCGAGCAGCGGCGTCACGCTGCTCCGCGCCGCCGGGTTCGAGGTGGCCGGAGTCTCGGGGATGCTCACGACGTCGCCGCTCGCCGTGCGCGAGGCGCGCGGGCTGCTGGATGTGCCGGTGCTCTCGAAGGAAGACCTGAACGATCCGGTGCAAGCGCTGGCCTACTCGATGCCAGCGGACGGCGGCGCCGTGTCGGAGCGGGCGCGATGAGCACCGAGCGGCCGCACGGTCGCCTCCCCGACGACATCGAGATGGACGCGGTTGTCGACGACGAGCGCGACGACGAGGCCGAGTTCGAACTGGATGACGGCCCCGCGGAGGAGCGCGAGCGGCGCGAGGCGCTGCGCTTCACCGGCGTCGTCTCCGCGGACGCCGCCGTGCGCGTCGGGTGGCGGTCGATCCTCCTGGTCACCGCGATCGGCCTGGTGGAGGCTGCGACGATCGTGGTGACGGCCGTGTTGATGCGCGCCGGCGTGGACGACCTGGTGCGGCACGCGGACAACGCGAACGGCGCCGTCGGCGTGGATCTGCGCCGGCTCGCGTGGATCGCGGGCGGCCTGGCGGCTGCGGCGCTCTTCGCCGCGTGGGTTCGGATGGCGGAGTTCTCGGTCTCCGAGTCCATCGGCTATCGCTACGTGGAGCGCCTCCGCCTGCGGATGTACGAGCAACTCCAGGACGCCACGCACCGCCAGGTGATCAACAGCAGCACGGGAGGCGTTCTGCTGCGCTTCATGGGCGACCTCACGACGATCCGCACCTGGGTCAGCCGAGGCGTCGCGCGAGGCATCGTCGCGGGGACCACGATCCTCGCCGGCCTCGCGATCCTCGCCTGGTTGGATCCGCTGATGGCACCGGTCGCGCTCGGCATCCTGCTGACCGGCGCCGCCCTGTCGCTGGGCGAGGGCGGGAGCGTCCGCCGCGCCACCCGCGGCGCCCGGCGCCAGCGCAGCAACCTGGCGACGAATCTCACGGATCAGGTTCATGCGCTCTCCGTGGTGCAGACCATGGGGCGCACGGGCGGTGAGCACGATCGCTTCGCGCGGCAGAACGCGCGCCTCACCCGGAACCTGCTGCGCTACGCTCGGATCCGCGGATTGCTGCGGGGCATCGCCACCGCCTCCGGGGCGCTCGCCGTGGTGGGGGTGTTCGTGGTGGGCGCGTTCGATGTCGCCGCCGGCCACGCCTCCGTCGGCGCGGTGGTCGCGGCGATGATCGTCGCGCGGCAGATGGTGCGCCCGGTGCGCGTGCTCGGTCTGTCACACGACTACTGGCAGAGCGCCAAAGTCTCGCGCGAGAAGATCGTGATGTTCCTCCGCCGCACCGACCGTGAGGTCAGCGTAGGGCGCAGGCTCCTCGTTGGCGGCGGACGCATCGAGTTCCGCGACGTGCGCTTCGCGGAGGCGCTACGCGGGGTGAGCGGCGAGGTGCTCCCCGGACAGGTGGTGGCGATCACTGGCCCGAACGGCGCGGGCAAGAGCACCCTGCTGTCGATGGTCGCGCGACTCCTCGATCCGGAGGAGGGCGAGGTGCTGGTGGACGACCAGCCGCTCCCCGAGTGCACGCTGCGGTCGTGCAGCGCGCGGATCTCCATCGTCAGTCCGGTGCTGCCGCTGATGCGCGGATCGCTGCGCCGCAACCTGCTCTACCGCTGGCGCGACGCACCGGAGGCGGAACTGCAGCGCGTGATCGCCCTCTGCGGAGTGGAACAGGTGATCGAGCGGCTCGGCGGCCTGGACGCCGGCGTGAAGGAGGGTGGCGCGAACCTTTCGCGCGGGGAGGCCTCGCGCGTCGCGCTGGCGCGAGCCCTCGTCGGCAGTCCGAAGATCCTGCTGCTCGACGAGCCCACCAACGCACTGGACGAACAATCGCGCGCGCGGTTCCACCAGGCGCTCGCGCACTACGGCGGCACCGTGCTCCTGGCGACGCACGATCCGGAAGAGGCCGCGCTTGCTGACGTGGTGTGGCGGATGGAGGACGGAGTCATCGTCGAGGTGATCCCGGGGGCGATCGCAGCCGCGCGTGCTGGCCGGCCGGTGTCGCTGCCGGACTGGGCGAGAGCGAAGCAGCCCTCATGACCCCCTCGGACGGCGCGCGCATCACCAGCGTCCCCGAGCAGGAGGGCACGCTCCCGTACTTCCTCGCGCGGCCCCCGCGGGGAGAGCGCGTGAGCGGGCTGATCGTCGTCGTGCACGGGCAGAGCCGAGGCGCACGGCCGCTGATCGAAGCGTTCGCAGGCAAGTGCACGGCGCGCGGCTACGCGATCCTGGCGCCGGTGTTCGACCGCACCCGCTACTGCGGCTACCAGCGCCTCGCCGGGGTGGTCGGCCCCACGGCCGCCGGGGACGCGCTCCGGCGCACGACGACCGAGGCGGGGCGTAGCACAAGCGTGGAGCATCCCGGGATCGCACTGGTCGGCTTCTCCGCCGGTGCCCAGTTTGCGCACCGCTTCGCGCTGGCCCACCCCGACCACGTGACGCACCTGGTGGTCGCCGCAGCCGGCTGGTACACCATGCCCGACGCGGGGCTCGCCTATCCACAAGGTCTGGCGGCTTCGAACATGATGCCGGACGGGTGGGCGGATCTGGACGCGTTCCTGCGGCTTCCGATCCGGGTGCTGGTCGGCGATCGGGACGTCACCCGGGACGCGAACCTGAACACCTCGCCCGCGGTGGACGAGCTCCAGGGCCGGCATCGCGTGGAGCGTGCGCAGCGCTGGGTGCGCGCGGTCCGCGCCGCCGCAGAGACGCGCGGACTGCCGTCCAACGTGGCTCTGGAGTTGCTCCCGCGCACGGCGCACTCCGCGACGGAAGCCATCGCGCGCGGGGGCCTGGTCGGCCGGACGCTGAAGTTCGTGGGCGCCTGATGCGCCTCAACGCCTGGTGGATCCTCGCTGCGGGCGGCATCGCGTTGGCCACGGCATCAGTGGCCTGGGCTGCCGCCGCGGCCAGCGAGCGGCCGTACACCGTGCTCTGGCTGGGCGACTCGCTCCTCGGGGACGCTGCGGAACCCGCGCTGCGCGCGAACGGCTACCGCTGGGCGTTCGCGCACCTCCCGAACCTCGACACCGCCGACCTCACGGTCATGAACATCGAGGGACCCATCTCCCCGCGTGACGAGGCGCATTTCCCGGACCAGCGCTGGAGCTACACCAGCCGGGGCGCCGCGGCCAGCGCGTTCGCGCGCGCGGGCGTCGACATGGCATCGCTCGCCAACAACCATGCCTTCGACCGCGGGCCCGAGGGCCTGCGCGACACCATCGAGGCGCTCCGGGGCGCTGGTATCACGCCCACCGGCGCGGGCACACAGGACGACCTGGCGCAGCCGGATCTGCGCATGACGCCCCACGGCATCCTCGCGATCGTCGCCTTCGCCGAGGAGGGTGCGACGACGCCGAGTGCAAGCGGGATGGTGCCGGGAACGCGCACGCTGCGACGCGACTCGATAGAGCAGGCGTACCAGCAGGCGCGTGCTGCGGGCGCTGAGCACGTCGCCGCGTTCGTCCACTGGGGGGACAACTACACCGAGATCCTGCCGGTCCAGCGGGAGTGGGCGAGGCGCTTCGACGAGGTCGGGTACGACCTGGTCGTCGGGACGGGGCCGCACATCGTGCAGCCGATCGAGCGGATCGGCGACACGCTGGTGGCGTACTCGATCGGGAACTTCGTGTTCGGGACACCCGGCCGCTTCTCAGAGGAGTACCCAGACTACGGGAAGGGGCTCACCTCCGTCCTGAGGGCGGACGGGTTCCGCGAACTGCGGATGATGTGCGTGGAGACGGACAACGAGGTCGTGTTCTACCAGCCGCGACCATGCGATGAGTCCGTGGCGCGCCGCGTCCTCGCGCGGCTGAACCCCGCCGTCCATTTCGAGGGCGCGACCGGCATCCTGCGCTGGTAGCGGCTACCGCGCCCCCTGCCGCCGATCCGCGGCGAGGCGATCGAGCGACTGCATCTGCGCCGTGATCAGGGCCAGGTAGGGCGTCGGGACGTCCAGCGTCCGCGCGCGCCGGAGCGGCTCCACAAACATCGCGTCCACCTCCATCGGCAGTCCCTCCACGAAGTCCACCATGGTGCTGGGGCGGTACGCCGCCATCACGTCCGTGCGGCCGATGAGGTCGGTGACGAGCGCCGCCTCGTCCAGGCGGGCGGCAAGGCCGTGCGCCGCGAGATCCGCGTTGCCCGCCGCGACTACCTCGCGCATCACCGCGTGGGCCGCCTCGCGCAGCCCGGGCATCCCCAGCACCAGGTCCGTGGTGACGCCGCCGGCCGTGACGGTGAGGCCGTTGAATGGGATGTTCCACGCCAGCTTGCCCCACCGCGCCGCCAGCAGGCACGGCACGCTCAGGGTCTGCACCTTTGCGCCGGCCCACAGCGCCATCGCGATCGCGATCTCGCCCGGGTCGTCCTCGAAGTGGGCGATGGTCACGGGGCCGTAGTCGATGTGATGCACGGTGCCCGGCTCGCCCCGGTTGATGCAGGTGAACGCCAGGCCACCGAAGACGCGGTGCGCGCCGAACCACTCGGCGAACCGTTCCTCCAGGCCCAGCCCGTTCATGATCAGCAGGATGCGCGTGCCGTCACCCACGCAGGGTGCCACCAGCGCGAGCGTCTCCTCGATCGCCGTCGCCTTCAGCGCGCAGAGCACCCAGTCCACCGGGCCGATCTCCGCGCTCTCGCGCGCGATGTGCGGGCGGGCGATCGTGATGTCGCCGTCCACGCTTTCGATGTGCAGTCCGCCGACCGCGACGGCGTCGTAGTCGCGGCGCATCAGGAAGTGCACCTCGTGCCCGGCCTCCGCCAGGCGCGCGCCGTAGTAGCAGCCGACCGCTCCCGCGCCGATCACCGCAACTCGACTCATCCGTGCTCCTGCCTGCACTCGCCATCGTTGCGAGATGTCGATTCTATCGGGGTCGCCCGCGAGGGCACCGCAACGAGCCGCCGCCTACGGTTCGCGTCCTGGGGTGCGAGACACGCAGGGCGCCCTCGAAAGGATTGCATGATGCCGAAGGGGATGTCTCGTCCAAAGACACCGGCCGCCCACGGCGGTGAGTCCGGGAGCAAGCTCACGTCCTCCGGCAGCCCGCAGGCGCGGAACGCCGGGGCCATGTCAGAGGCGGACGCCGAGACGCGCGAGGCGCTCTACTTCCGCGCGGCGGCGCTGGGTATCAACGGCCGCAGCCGCATGACGAAAGAAGCGCTCCGTGCCGCGATCGCCCGCCGCGAGGCGGAGGAACGCACCTAGCCGGATCAGCATCACCTGCAGGGCGCACGCGCGCATGTGCCGCACTTTGCGGGTGGGGGCACGTCCTGTATGCTTTGCTCCTATGACCGCTCAGAGCGCAGACCCCAGCCCAGGTAGCCATACGCGGGCGCCACGATGATCACGGTCATGACCGTCATCGTGGTGCTGATCTTCCTCAACGCACTGTACGTGGCGGGCGAATTCGCCGCTGTGTCCGTGCGGCGCACGCGCATCCGTCAGTGGGCGGAGGACGGTAGCGCCACGGCACGCTGGGTTCGCAACATCGTCGAGCAGCCCGCGCAACTGGACCGCTACGTGGCGGGGTGCCAGGTGGGCATCACGCTCTCCAGCCTCGTCCTCGGAGCGTACGGGCAGGCGACGCTCACCCCGATCCTCGCAGACACCCTCGTCGGCGCCGGCCTCGGCACGGCCGCTGCCGTGGGCAGCGCGGCCACCGTCACGCTGGTGCTGCTGACGTCCACACAGGTGGTGATCGGCGAGTTGGTGCCGAAGTCGCTCGCGCTCCAGTTCCCCACCCAGACGGCCGTGTACACCGCCGTCCCGATGCGCGTGTCACTGTGGATCTTCACGCCATTGATCGCCGTCCTCAACGGCAGCGGCGTGGCGATCCTCCGCCTGATGGGCGCGCCCGCGGCCGGACACCGCCACATCCACTCGCCGCAGGAAATCTCGTTCCTGATCGCGGAGAGCCGGGACGGCGGCCTGCTCTCCACGGACGAGCAGGAGCGCTTCGACCGCGCGCTCCGGCTCAGCGTGCTCCCCGTGCGCCGGCTCATGGTGCCGCGGCAGGAGATCGTGGGCATCGAGGCGAGCGCGACGCTGCGCGAGGTGCAGGAGGCGCTCACGGGCTCGGTCTTCACGCGCCTCCCGGTGTTCGACGGTGGCGTCGACCGGATCGTCGGCGTGGTCCGCGCGAAGGAGATCGGGAGCCGGATCGCCTCCGATCAGGGCCACCTGACCGCGCGCGACGTGATGCGCCCGATCGCGCACGTCCCGGAGTCGATCCGGGCCGAGCGCCTGGTCGCGGAGCTGCGCCGCCAGCACTCGGAGCAGGCGATCGTGGTGGACGAGCACGGCGGCGTCGCCGGCCTGGTGACGCTGGAGGATCTGCTCGCAGAAGTGCTCGGAGTGACCGACGAGGCGACGCCGGGCGAGGTGGCGCCAGAGCGGCTCGAGGACGGACGGGTGCGCCTGCCCGGCCGGATGCGGGTGGATGAAGCGCACGAGTGGCTGGGCGTGCTCTGGCAGGGCGAGAGCGACACGTTGGGCGGGATCGTCTCC
>JAQCJS010000033.1 GCA_027592975.1 Chloroflexota bacterium | reverse complement strand
CGCCGCGATCACCGTGACGCCCTCTGCCGCCACGCCGCGCAGCAGGTCGAAGATCTGTGCGCCCGTGGTGCTGTCCAACTCGCCCGTGGGCTCATCCGCGATGATCAGGCGGGGTGAGTTCGCGAGCGACCGCGCGACGGCCACGCGCTGCTGCTCGCCGCCCGACAGCTCGTAAGGACGGTGGCTGGCGCGCTCCGACAGGCCGACCAGTCGCAGCAGCTCGCGCGTCCGCTCGCCGCGCTCCCGGATGCCGGCACCCGCGATGCGCAGCGCGAGCTCGATGTTCTCCGCGGCGGAGAGCAGCGGGAGCAGGCCGAACGACTGGAAGACGAACCCGACGGTGTGCCGGCGGAACTCCGTCACCTCCGCGTCGTTGACCCGGGACACCTCGCGACCGTCCACGATGATCGAGCCGGCGTCGGGGGTGTCGAGGCCGGCGATCAGGTTGAGCAGTGTGGTCTTGCCGGAGCCGGATCGCCCGATCACCGCCAGGAACTCCCCGCGCGGCACCGTGAGCGAGACATCGTTGACCGCGGTGACCTCGCCGCCACCGCCGCGGAAGACGCGCACGAGGTGATCCGCGACGACGATCGGGCCGTCGCCCCCGGGGGATGCGTTCGTGCCGGCGCGTGCGCTCGTCACGACGACCGTCGCCCGTCGCGCGGGTGCTCGGGGCGCACCTCGACATGGTCGCCCGCGATCTCGATCCGCGCGCGCGCGCCGATGTCGAGCTGTTCGAGGTAGTCGCGCGGGATCTGCACGCGTCCGCTGCGGTCGACCACGGCGAACTCGTCCACGGTCGCCTCCGTGCCGCGGGCGAACTGCACGTGCCGCACCAACTCCGTGCTCGTGCGACCGTCACGCATCGCGACGACGCGGTCCACGCGCTGCGTGATCTGCCGGTCGTGCGTCACGATGACGATCGTCACGCCCAGGTCGCGGTTCAGTGCACGGAGCACGCCGAACACCTCGTCCGCGGTGGCGCTGTCCAGCTCGCCGGTGGGCTCGTCCGCGAGGAGCAGCGGGGGGTCGTTGGCGAGCGCGACGGCGATCGCGACGCGCTGCTGCTCGCCGCCGGACATCTCGTTCGGTTTGTGCTTCCGCTTCTCGCCCAGGCCGACCTGCTCCAGCAGCATCACCGCCCGCGCGCGCGTCTCCGAGCGTGGCCGGCCTTCAAGGATCATCGGGACTTCCACGTTCTGCTCGGCGGTGAGGTAGGGGATCAGGTTGCGGCCGGTCTGCTGCCAGACGAAGCCGACCTCCACGCGCCGGTAGCGCACCAGGTCGTCCTCGTCCGTGGTCAGCAGATCGCGATCGCCCACGGTGACGCGGCCCGCGGAGGGCTGATCCAGCCCGGCAAGGATGTTGAGGAGCGTGGACTTGCCGGAACCGGAGGCGCCGACGATCGCCATCATCTCTCCGCGCGCCACGCGCAGATCCAGACCGCGCAGCGCCACGACCTCCAGTTCCTCGGTCTTGTAGATCTTGAACAGATCCTCGCAGTGGATGTACGGCGGCTCCGGCGCGGCCGTGCGCTCGCTCTGCGGGGCGGGGGGACGGTACTGCATGGGCTACACGTCCCCGATCCGGAGTGCCCGGCTCACCGCGAGCCGGAAGTAGAGCGCCACCACCGCGGCGATCGTGGCGACAAACACTGTACCGAGAATCCCCCAGACCACGAAGACCTCCGTCCAGGAGACGCGCTGCACGAACGGCGGCACGACCTGTCCCCCCGTCTCGTCCACGCCGAGGAAGGCGAGCATCAGCCGTCCGACGCGCAGTCCCACTCCCGTGCCCATGCCCATCCCGGCGACGATCACGAAGAGGTGCTCGAACAGCACGACCGAGAAGATCTGCGGCTTCGAGAAGCCCAGCGTCCGCAGGATCGCGAACTCCAGCGCGCGCTGCTGCGCGGTGAGGTACGAGTAGACGATGAACCCGATTGCGGACAGCAGCAGCACCGCGCCGAACGCGATGGCGAGGATGCCCGCCCAGCCCGCGGCGATCAGCGGGTCGTCCTGCTGCACCGCACGGACGGCGTCGCGGGTATCGAGGGTGAGCGGTGAGAGCGGCGCCAGGCCCTCGCGCGTCGCCTCGCTGTCCCGCGTCGCGAGCCACACCTCGTTCGGGCCCAGCGGCTGGTCGGGCACGGCGTTGTTCACGCCCGCGGACAGGCGGCTGCCGTCCATCACCACCAGCCCGGTGCTCCCGCCGGGCCGGTACGTGGGGAAGTAGTCCAGGACGCCCGCCACGGTGGCGGCGACGGAGCGCCCGCCCACGCTCAGCATGACCGCGTCGCCGGCCTTCACCGCCAGCATTCGAGCGGTGTCCGCGCCGAGGTAGACGAGCGCGATGGCGGTGTCCGCGACCGGGCGTAGGCCGCGCAGCGGAGGGGAGATCCCGGCGTCAGACCACTCGTAGCGCACGGCGGAGGCGAACCCGGGCGGGCCCTCCGCGGTGACGCGCACCACGTCCGGCAGCGTCACCGGCCGCGTGCCCTGGATCGCCTCGAAGCCCGGCCGCGTGAAGTCCTGCACCACAACCGCGTTGCGCCACGCCTCCGGGCTGTTGGTGAGGCCGGACGAGGCGAGCGACGGGTCGGTCCCGGAGGCGGGGGCGGCGGCGGTGGCGAGCGCCGGGCCGAACTGCACGACCCCGCGCTGGTTCGCGATCGCTCCGGCCGGCAGCACGAAGACCCCGCGCAGCTCGAACGGCGGCGTCCCCTGCGCGTCGCGGATCAGCCCGCCGGCGACGGAGCGAGGCTGCCGGAGGTCGGCGCTGAAGAACGTCCACTGCTCGGTCGCGGGATCGCCGGGGCGCGCCTCGCCCAGCTGGCGGTTCGTCACGCGCCCGGTCGCGTCACGCACGCTCATGCCGATGACCACGCGGCCGCGGATGCATCCGCACCCATACGCCCAGCTGGCGCGCCTCCGGCGGCAGCAGCGGCCCGCGCGACAGCTCCGCTGCGTTGCCGGCGAGCGTCGCGAGGATCTGCGAGAGGTCATGGTCTGCGAAGTCGCCGCGGAAGTACGCGACCTCGCCGAAGGTTGCCGGGTCGATGCCGATGACCTGCACGCTGGCGACGTGACGGCCGCTGGTCACCGAGCCGTCGATGCGGGTGAGCGCCGTGCGCGCATCCGCGGGGACGGATTCGATGCGCGATCGGAACCGCTCGCCCCCGGCGATGCCCGGCATGGCGATGCCCGCGCCGCGCACGTCCGCACCCACCGCGTACCCCGCGCGGTCCTCGTAGGAGTGATCCAGCGTCGCGGAGAACGTCGCGCCGAACATGCCGACGCCGGTGGCGAACATGAGCAGCAGGATCAGCCGCGCGTAGTGCGTGGGGTTGCGCACCAGCGACCGCACGCCGATGAGCACGGCGACGCTCTTCGTCCGCGACACGAACCAGCCGATGCCGCGCATCACCAGCGGGAACAGGCGCAGGAAGACGACGCCCACGGTCACCATGAACACCGCGGGTGTCGCGAGGAGGAACGGATCCACCTTTGCCTCGCCGAACAGCGAGTGCGAGAACAGCGACTGCTCGCGCGAGAGCCGCCAGAAGGCGAGCGCGACGACGCCGACCGCCAGCACGTCCACGTAGTAGCGCAGCAGCAAGGGAGTGGGGCGCGGACGCGCGGCGCCCCGCTTGAACTCCAGCACGGTGACGCGGGTCGCCCGCCACGCCGGGATCATCAGCGAGACGAACGCGAGCAGCGCGCCCGCGCCGGCGAGGATGTACGCGCCGCTGCCGACGTGCACGGTGAGAGGCCCGCCGCCGGACAGCGCCGCGAACGCGGGCGTCGGGCCGAGCGCGGAGACGACGCTCGCGGCGATCGGCGGCCCCACGATCAGTGAGAGCAGCGCGAGGATCGCGCCCTCCACGCCGTACTGCGCGAGCAACTGGCCCGTCGTCGCGCCGCGGCTGCGCAGGGTTGCGATCTCGGCGGCCTGCCGCTCGATCAGCATCGTGGACACCATGACGAGGTAGTAGCCGACGATGCCGCCGATCTGCAGGAGCAGCACCAGCAGCGGGATGCGCGTGAAGAAGAGCTTCTGGTCGAAGGTGCGCAGCACTGGCTCCAGCTCGCTCGTCACCGACGGGCGCGTCTCGGTCGCCACGAGCGTGCGATCGAGTCCGGCGAGCCCGTCCGCGACGGGGAGGGCGATGCGGGCGTTGAGCGCGTCCGGGTGCACGGCGTAGCGGTTCTCGTAGTCCGCGGCGATGGAGGGGACTCGCTCCGCGACGGCGCCGAAGAGCGTGGTGTCCGGGACGAAGAGGAGGTAGGTCGCCCAGGTGCGGGTGGGGACGTCCACGCCACCGCCCTCGCTGCCCCAGTAGCGGTCGCCGGGCTGGTTGGCGCGGAGGATGCCGACGATCCGAATCTGGAGCGGGGGCACCTGCACGTCCCAGAAAGGGAAGAGGTCGAGCGTGGCGCCGAGGCGCAGCCCCTGGCTCTTCGCCGTCTCCTCGCCCACGGCGACCGGGATCGGGCCCGTCGCGCCGCCCGGCGCGGGGTCGGGCAGCGCCCCCTCCACCGCCGTGACGTGATCCTGCAGCCCGCTGCGGACGACAAGGTTGGCTCGCGGACGGGCCTCGTTGGGCATGTCCGGCTGCTGGCCGGAGGGCACCGGGTAGAACGTCGCGGTGATGGCGGAGCGCACCACGCCGCTCGCCGCGCCGTGCAACGCTGCGCCGGCCACGGCATCCTGCCGCGCGATGGACCGCTGGTACTGCGTGGCGGAGACGTTCACGTTGGAGGTGCGCACGCTCACGTCCAGCGCGGCGGCGGGCTGCTGCCGGAGGGCGTGCTGGAGGCCCAGGTCGCGGATCGCGTCGGCGTAGATGGCCGTGGCCGACAGGATGGCCGCCGCGACCACGGTGCCCACGACCACGCTGGAGAGCAGCCGCCAGTTGCCGAGCATGCGGCGGACGGCGAGCACCGGCAGCGAACGGAATCGGGTCATGCGGCCGCATTCTACGGGTCATCGGGGGCGCGTGCCGGACCGGGCCCGGAAGCCCTTACACTGGCCGTCGTGACCACCGAACCCGCTGCGCTCCCCATCCCGCCTGAGGTCGAGGCCACTGCGTCCCAGGTGGGCGGCGGCCAGAGGCCGCTGCTCGTCATCCTGGACTCGCACGGCATCATCTTCCGCTCGTACTTCGCGCTGCGGGACGTCCTGACGGTGCGGCGCACGGGGGAGCCGGTGGCGGCGGTCTTCGGCTACGCGAACAGCGTCCTCACCGTCTTCAATGAGCTGAAGCCCACGTACGTCATCGCCGCGTGGGACGCCTCCGAGCAGACGTTCCGCAAGGAGCGAGACGAGCGCTACAAGGCAACGCGCGCGGAGACGCCGGAAGACCTGATCCCGCAGTTCGACCGCGTCCGCCAGCTGCTGGACGCCTTCCGCATCCCCGTCGTCGAGAAGATCGGCTACGAGGCGGACGACGTCCTCGGCACGCTCGCCTGTCAGGCGGTGGAGGCCGGGCTGGACGTGGTCATCGTCACGCTCGACAACGACATCATCCAGCTGGTGCAGCCGGGCGTGCGCGTCTACATGTACCGCCCGTACCAGCGCGACTACGTGATGTACGACACGCAGGCGGTGCGCGACCGCTTCGGCTTCGAGCCGCGGCAGATGATCGACTACAAGGCGCTGGTCGGCGACACCTCCGACAACATCCCCGGCGTGCGCGGCATCGGCGAGAAGGGCGCGAAGGCGCTCATCGACCAGTGGGGCAGCCTCGATGAGATGCTCGCGCACCTCGAGGAGATCGAGCCGAAGCGCACGCGCACCGCGCTGGAGAACGGCGTGGACGAGGCGCAGCTCTCGCGGGAGCTGGCGACGATCATCTGCGAGGTGCCGGACGTCACGCTGGATCTGGGCGCCGCGGTGCTGAAGGACTACGACCGTCAGGCGGTGGTCGACCTGTTCCACGAGCTGGAGTTCCGCACGCTGGTGAACCGTCTCCCGGAGTCCTCGCAGATCGCGTCGGCTGAGGCACAGCCCGCCGTCGCTGCGGACGGGCGGTACGAGGTGATCACCGACCGCGCGGCCCTCGACGCGCTGGTCGCGCGGATCCGCGCCGCCGGGCGTTTCGCGATCGAGGTGGTCGCGACGGACGGCCATCCGATGCGCGCGGGGGACGGGCTGGTCGGCCTCGCCATCAGCGCGGAGTCGGGCCACGGCGCGTACATCCCCTTCGGCCACATCGCGCACGGGCAGGGCATGCTGCTCGCGCTGGACGGCACCGAGGATACCCCCGTGCAACTCCCGCGGGACGAGGTGTTCGAGGCGCTCCGCCCGGTGCTGCTCGACCCCGCCATCCAGCGTATCGCGCACGAAGGCAAGTACGTCACGCTCGCGCTCGCGGAGTCGCCAGCGGGCATCTGGCCCGCCTCGATCGACTTCGACACCCAGATCGCGGCCTACCTGCTCGGCGACTCGTCCATGTCGCTACAGCGGCTTGCCTTCGACCGGCTCGGCGTGCAGACCGTGGATCCCAAGACGTTCCTCGGCACCGCGAGCAAGGCGATCACCTTCGCGCAGGCGAGCATCGAGGACGTCGCGCGGTACGCCGCGATCGACGCCGATGTGACGCTGCGGGCGTCCGACGTGCTGGCGAAGGCGCTGGAGGAGAACTCGCTCGCGAAGGTGTACCGGGAGATCGACCTGCCGCACCTGCCGGTGCTCGCGCGGATGGAGCGGTTCGGCATTGCGATGGACGCGCGCGTCCTCGCCGACCTCGACACCGTGCTCACGCAGCGCATCGCGGAGGCGGAGCGCGCGGTGTACGAGGCAGTGGGGCACCAGATCCGCATCGGCTCGCCGCAGGAGTTGTCCACCGTCCTCTTCGATGAGCTGGGCCTGCCGAAGACCCGGAAGACGAAGACCGGCTACACCACGGACGCCGACGCGCTGGAGCCGCTGCGCGAGGTGCATCCGGTGGTGAACGCCATCCTGAACTGGCGCGAACTCACCAAGATCAAGTCGACCTACGTGGACACGCTGCCGCACCAGGTGAACCCGCGGACCGGGCGTGTGCACTCCGTGTTCTCTCAGGTCACGGCGGCCACCGGCCGGCTGTCCTCCAACGACCCGAACCTGCAGAACATCCCCGTGCGCACAGAGATCGGCAACCTCGTGCGGCGGGCGTTCGTCGCGCGCGACTGCGGCGAGGACCCGGTGCTGCTGTCGGCGGACTACTCGCAGATCGAGCTGCGCGTGCTGGCGCACATCTCCGGCGACGCCGAGCTGCGCCGGGCGTTCGCGGAGAAGAAGGACATCCACACCGCGACTGCCGCGCGCGTCTTCAAGAAGCCGGAGTCCGAGGTCACGCGGGACGACCGCAACCGCGCCAAGGTGTTCAACTTCGGCGTCCTGTACGGCCTGACCGCGTTCGGCCTCTCCACGCGCGAGGGCATACCGCGCGACGAGGCGGAGGCGTTCATCTCCGCCTACTTCGAGGCCTACCCGCAGGTGGCGGAGTGGCGCGAGCGCACGATCGAGGAGTCCCGCGAGCGCGGCTACGCGGAGACGCTGACCGGCCGCCGCCGCTACATCCCCGACCTGCGGGCCGGGAACCGCAATCTGCGGCAGGCGGCGGAGCGCATCGCGATGAACATGCCGATCCAGGGAACTGCCTCGGACATCATCAAGATCGCCATGAACCACATCGACGCCGAGATGCAGGAGAAGCGCTCCGCTGGCCGCCAGGCGCGGATGGTGCTCCAGGTGCACGACGAACTGATCTTCGAGCTCCCGCGCGCCGAGCTGGACGAGGTGCGCGAGATGGCGACGCGCCTGATGCCCACGCTCGACCTCGAGGTGCCGCTCGACATCGAGATGAAGGTCGGCAAGATCTGGGGTGAACTGGAAAAGTGAGGATGATCCCGAGGTGGGGGCCTTCCGCCCCCCGCGGGTCGGCCCATCCCCCTGTCCGTCCCCGCCGCGGGGATCCCATCCGATGCGCCTGCCCGGGAGACGTGCGTGCCTGAACTCCCGGAAGTCGAGACCATCCGCCGTGACCTCGCGCCGCTGATCGTGGGGTGCACGGTCACGCGCGTGCGCATCCACCCCGGCGCGGAGCGGCTCGCCGTCACGGACGCGCCCCGGGACCTCGAACGGGCGCTCGAGGGGCGGCGGGTCGAGGCGGTGGGGCGGCACGGGAAGTACCTGCTGCTGCGCCTGGACGACGGCCGGACGTGGGTGATGCACCTGCGGATGACCGGCTCCCTGATCCACACACCCGGAGACGCCCCCGCGCACCGCTTCGAACGTGCCCGCATCGACCTGGACGACGGCACGACCGTCCGGTTCAACGACCTGCGGAAGTTCGGCACCTGGCATCTGGTGGACGATCCGCTGGAGGCGATGCCGAACAGCGGCCCGGACGCGCTGTCCGAGGAGTTCACGTCCACGTGGCTACTCGCCTGCCTGAAGCGCCGGAGCGTCGCCGTGAAGGCGGTGCTCCTCGATCAGGCGGTCGCGGCGGGGGTGGGCAACATCTATGCGGACGAGGCGTGCTGGCTGGCGGGCATCGATCCGCGGACGCCCGCC
>JAQCJS010000032.1 GCA_027592975.1 Chloroflexota bacterium | reverse complement strand
ACACTTCCCCTGTTCCCCACCGGAGTCCGATGTCGCGGGGTCATTCGTACCGACCCTGCCGAATGGAGGGTGCGGTGTCCGTTCAGCGGCGTGCGCTGGTGCTGAACCAGAACTACGAACCGCTCAACGTGTGCTCGGTTCGCCGTGCCTTCGTGCTGGTCTTCCACGGCAAGGCGGAGGTGCTGGAGAACGGCGAAGGGCCGATCCTTGGCGCCAGCGACGAGTACGACACGCCCTCCGTCATCCGCCTGCGCCACTTCGTGCGCCGCCCTCACCCCCGCCCCCGCCTGAGCCGCCGCGAGGTCTTCGCGCGCGATCAGGAGCGTTGCCAGTACTGCGGCCGGCGCGGCGGCGATCTGACGCTGGATCACGTGATGCCAAAGCATCGAGGCGGCCCGCATGCGTGGGAGAACCTGGTGACGGCGTGCCGCTCCTGCAACCACCGCAAGGGTGGGCAGACGCCCCAGGAGGCGCGCATGGACCTCCTCTCCGTGCCTCGACGTCCCTCGACCCACCCGGCGGTGATGTTCGCGCCCTACCTGGAGCGGTACCGGGAGTGGAGCCCCTTCGTCACGTCGTGGATGAAGGGCGCGAGCCTCCCGGGGAACGGCGACCTGGGCGTCGCCGCGTCATAGCGAGCGAGCGAAGCCCCACCCCCCGGCCCCCTCCCGAAACGGGAGGGGGAGTCGGAACGAGGACATGGGGGCTGCGCCCTCACACCCCTGCGGAGTCGAAGTGAGCCTGGCCGCACCGCCTCGGAGCGAGCGAGGGAAGCCCTACCCTCGCCCCTGCGGGCGCTCCGGCCCTCTCTCCTGCGGAGCGGGAGGGGGGAGGGGCACGCCGGGCGTGGTGCTCTAGGTGATCGCGCCGTTCCGCAGATCCTCGATGCTGGCGTAGGGGCCGAGGTTCAGCGCATCACGCACGGCGATGAAGGCTTCGAGGCAGGCCCCCGGGGTGGTCCAGCCCTTCTCCTGCACCAGCGCGACCACGCGCTCGCCCTGCTCCGCGGCGTGCGGGAGCTTCTCCGCGAACGGGCCCTTCAGCGAGGCCCACAGCTCCGCGGGATGCTCGATCGCGAAGCGGGCGTACTGCAGCGCGGCGAACGCGCCGCCGGGCGAGTCCGGGTCGTCCCACTCCTTCGGCGCGTCGCGCAGCAGGTCCTTCAGACCGGCGTGACGCTGCTCCACCTCCCACGTGGTGTCGAGGCCGAGCGGGGTGAGCGCGGTCTCCGCCTCCGGCGCCATGATCAACTCGCGGAGGGTGGTGCGAACCAGGTCGCCGCCGTAGACCTCGCGCGGGCCGGGGATGACCGTGGGGTAGCGATCCAGGTGCTGGCGGATGTGCTGCAGCGCCACGCCGAAGACGTGCGGCAGGGCGTGCGTGGGGACGCCGTTGTGCAGCGAGACCACGACCGCGCCGGGCTCCCAGTCCACGCTGGAGAACGCGCCAGCCTCGAAGGCTTCCACGCGGAGTTCGCTCTCAGCCTCCACGCGCACGCGCTGCTCCAGCTCCGTGTACATGGCGTCCAGTGCGGTGCCGATGTCCTTGCCGATGACCTTCACGCGCGCTCCCCTTCCCCCCGCTGCTCCCCGAAGAGCGGCTGACACACGACACAGTAGTTGGTCTCGCTACCGGATCGCACCTGCGCCTTGATCTCGCTCCCGCAGCGCGGGCAGGGCTGGCCGCCGCGACGGTGCACCTTCAGGTGCTCGCGCCATTTCTCCTTCTTGCCCAGCCCCTCCCCCGCACGGTGACATCCACGATCGCGATGCTCTCCTCGATCACCGCGCGCATGCAGGCGTACAGGCGGCGGAGGTCAGCCTCGTCCATGGTGGCGCGGCGGCGGTGGGGGTGGAGGCCGGCGGCCCACAGGATCTCGTCCGAGTAGGCGTTGCCGATGCCGGCGACGAACTCCTGGTTCGTCAGCGTCGCCTTGATCTGGCCGCGCCGCGACTTGATCCGCGCGAGGAACTCCTCCTCGCTCACCGCCATCGCGTCCGGGCCCAGCGTGGCCATCTGCGGCACCTCGGCCAGCGTCTCGGGGGTG
This sequence comes from Chloroflexota bacterium, assembly GCA_027592975.1. The sequence goes on along the minus strand of JAQCJS010000032.1, from coordinate 6,538 downwards.
ACCCGGTACCAGCGCCCCATGCGCCGCATGTCGGAGTAGCGCAACTCATGTCCGTCATCAAAGCCGATGATCACACCGAGGTGGTCCGGCTTCTTCGCGCCGGCCTCCAGCCAGTGGAAGCGGCCCGTGAGCATGGGGTTGATCACCAGGATGCGGCCGTCATCCACGAAGCAGAGCAGGAACTTGCCCAGGCGGTGGACCTCGCCGAAGCGGTGCCCCTCCAGCGTGGCGAGGCCCTCGCTCCCGGTGCGCAGCAGCCACGGGATGGGGGCCTCTGTGCGCGTGACGGTGAGGCCGTCCAGCCGGGGCATCAGGTAGTGGCGGATCGCCTCCAGGTTGGGAATCTCAGGCATCGCATGCTCCCTGGTCCCGGAGCGGACAGTGCGACGCTGTGGAGATCAGCGAGGCGGCCCACCCCTGCCCCTGCGGTATCCCCTCGCCGTGCGTCACGCGCCACGCGCCGGGGGCGCGGGAGGGGCTCAGAACGAACCGCGAGGGGTTGCGCCCCTCGCACTCCCTGCGGACTCGCGGGCGGTCGCTTCGAACTATGCCCGCTTCCACCGAGGATACGACCCGAGGACGCGGAGCCACTGCGTGATGCCCACGGCCTCCTCCAGCACGCCCCGGACGATGGGGTCACGGCGGTGGCCCTGCACGTCGCAGAAGAAGACGTACGTGCCCAGCTGGCGGCGCGTGGGGCGTGACTCGATGCGCGTGAGGTTGAGGCCGTGCGCGGCGAAGAGCTGGAGCACCTCCACCAGGCTGCCCGGGCGGTCGTGCGCCGTGGTGAACGCGAGCGAGGTCTTGTCGTCGCCGGTCGGATCCGCGTCCTCGCGCGCCAGAACGACGAAGCGCGTCTCGTTGCCGCGCTCGTCGCCAATGTCGCGCGCGTAGATCGTGGCACCGTACAGCTCCGCGGCGTACTCGCTGCCCACGGCCAGCGAGCCGGGCTCGTGCATTGTCGCCTCCACGGCGCCGGCGGTGGAGAGCGCGGCCACGGGCTTCGCCTGCGGTGCCAGCTGGTGCAGGCTCTGCCGGCACTGGGCGAGGCCCTGCGGGTGGGAGTAGACCACCCCCGCCTGCGCCGGGTTGATGCCGGGCGCGCCGACCATGTGGTGCTGGATCGAGAGCACCACCTCGCCGCAGATGCGCAGCTCGAACTCCGGGCCGATTAGGATGTCCATCGTCTCGATGGAGACGGAGCCCTCGATCGAGTTCTCCATCGCGCAGACGGCCGCGTCCACGCCGCCGTCCAGCACCGCCTGGATCGCGGCGGGGACGGTGGCCACGGGCAGCAGATCCGCGTCCGCGTCAAAGCGGCGCGCGGCGGCCTCGGTATAGGTCCCGGTCGGTCCGAGGTGCGAGATGCGCACTCGTTACGCTCCTTCGGTCGGGCCGGCGATCATGTTCCGGACAGCAGTATCGGACTCGCGGGGGATCACGGCGATCACTTCGTCGCCGACCTGCAGGATCGTGTCCCCGCTGGGGACGCAGGGGCCCTGCTTGCCAATGACCACGGAGATCAGCACCTCCGGCGGGAACTGCAGATCACGCAGCGTCCGGCCGGCGGCAGGAGAACCCTCCTGCACGCGGATATCTACCACATGCAGCCGGGAACCCTCCAGCGCCATGAGCGGGATGATCGTGTGCTCCGGCAGGGTCGCCTCGATCTGCGCCATCACGGCGCCGGCCGCGGAGACGATGGAGTCGACGCCCAGTTTCAGGAACAGCGCCTCGTTCCGGGGGTCGTTGACGCGGGCGATGGTGCGGCCCACGTTGAACCAGTGCTTCGCCACCTGGCACGTCACCAGGTTCGCGCCATCGTCCGCGGTGACGGCGATCAGCAGGTCGGCGCGGCCCGCGCCCACGCCCTCCAGGAACGCGATCTCGCTGCCGTCCCCGTGCACCACCATCTCGCCGATCTCGGCGCGCAGCTGCGAGGCACGGCTGCCGCTGAGCTCCACGATCGCGACCTCGTGATTGGGCATCTGCTGCAGCTCGAGCGCGAGGCCGTGTCCGACCGCACCGCCGCCGACGACGATGATGTACATCGCTAGGCCCCCTGGAAGATGGCGTCGTGCGCCAGCGTCACGCCGACCTTCGTCGGGCTGAAGGTGCGCAGGCCCAGGCGTCCGAAGAGCTCGCTGCGCAGCGGATCCTTCACGCGCGTGACCACGGTCTGCACGCCGTAGATCTCCTTCGCCTTCTGGGAGGCGAGGATGTTGCGGTTGTCGCCGGAGGCCAGCGCGATGAAGCAGTCGGCCTGCTCCACGCCCGCCTCGATCAACATGCGGTCGTCCGTGCCGGAGCCGACCAGCCGCCGCCCGTTGAAGTTGGGGAGCAGGCGGCGGAAGGCGAAGGCGTCCGTGTCCAGCACGGTCACCTCGTGCCCTTCGGACGCGAGCTGGGCGGCCAGGCCGGCGCCCACGCGCCCACAGCCCATGATCAGGATGCGCATCTCCACCACCTCCTCCGCTACCGGCCCGGCTGCGGTGCAGCCTGAAGAGCGGGGTAGCGGATCAGCCAGACCTGCATCGGCGCGTGCTCCAGGACGTACAGCGGCAGGCGTCCCAGCGTGAACTGGCCCAGCGGCCGGTGGTACTCCACGCCGAGGACGATCGACTGCACGCCGCGATCCACCGCCTCGTCCACCACCGCGTGCCCGGCCTGCCGTGCCTGGATCAGGTCGGCCTGCACTGACACGCCGCGATCGGAGGCGACCTTCTCCGCCTTCGCGAGGATGCGTTCGCCGCGATCCACGTCGCGCTCGAGCTCTGCGTCCAGCGCGAGCGAGCGGGGCACTTCGATCACGTAGAGCACGGCAACGGTCGCCTTCGTGCGCCTCGCGGCGTCGCACACCGCGCCCAGCGCCGCGTACGCAGCATCGCTGCCATCCACGGCGACCAGGTAGCTCTGCACATCGGGTTCGGTTCGAGGCATCGACCGGGACACTCTCTCGCGCGGTGCGGCGCGGGGCGGGGCGGCTAGCGGTGGTCGTCGCGGGGACGATCGGACGAGGCGATTCTGAAGCGGACGGCGGCGTTCAGCAGCAGAACCACGCCGATCGCGGTGTACATGCTCACGAGCTCACCGTAGGCCACGGCGAGTACCAGCGCGCCGACCGCGCCCAGCACCGACAGCACCCCCGCGATCAGGCTTCCTCGGTGCATCGGCCTTCACGTCCTCGCGCTTTCGGAGCGGCCCGGCCCGGCGCGTCACGCGCCCCTGCGGTCAAAGTGTGAACGTGTCCCGCGCCGCGGTCTAGCGTCCTGCTTCGGGCTCACGGCGCGTGCAGTTGCTCGATCCACGCTTCGAAGCGCGGCGCGCGCACCTGCAGGAAGCCCACCGTCCCCAGTTGGGTGGCAAGGTTCCACGGGAAGGTGGGCGACCCGGAGTTCACGATCGTCACGTCCGGCGTGAGCGCGGGGGCCGCCTCGTCCGCGCCGGGTGCCTGCCAGCGCCACACCCCCGGCACGTGCGTGTCCCCCGCAACCACGATGTCCACGGGGCCGCCGAAGTGCCGCGCCATCCGCTCCGGCGTGCCTGCGGCTCCCGGGATCTCGTCCTCCGGGAAGGCGTGCGTCATGCCGATGCGGAGCGCGGAGTCCGCCGTCCCCGCGATCAGCAGCTGGTTGTAGGGCAGGCGCGGGTCATCCGGCGCCACCGGGCGGCCGCTGGAGCCGTCGTCGCCGTTCCCGCAGACGGCCAGTACCGGCACTCCGCAGCGCTGCTCCAGCCAGTCCAGCACCACCAGGTCGTGGATGTCGCCGGCGTGCAGGATCAGGTCGACGTCCCGGAAGGCGGCGTAGACCTCCTCGAAGAGGGCCGGACGTGCCTCGGGGATGTGGGTATCACTGATCAAGCCGATGAGCAGATCTCCGGGGAGAGCGTGCTCGTCGCGCCAGGGGCGATCGGGTGGTGGGGCGGCCATGCCGACAGCGTAACGGCGCGGCGCCGGACGGGGGGCGCTGCCGCACGGCGTACGAGGCAGGCGGCGTACAATGAGGATGCTCGCGACGCGCGGGCGCCCATCTCACTACGGCCTGACCGGGAGCACCATGACCACGAACGGCGCTGGCAACAGCAACACCAACGGCACCTCTGCGCACACCTCGGACACGGCCACGTGGACCGTGAAGGCGGGTCTGGCGCAGATGCTGAAGGGCGGCGTGATCATGGACGTGATGGAGGCCGAGCAGGCCGTCATCGCGCAGGAGGCGGGCGCGTGCGCCGTGATGGCGCTGGAGCGCATCCCCTCCCAGATCCGCGCGGCGGGCGGGGTGGCGCGCATGAGCCACGTCTCCAAGATCAAGGAGATCCAGGCCGCCGTCTCCATCCCCGTCATGGCGAAGGCGCGCATCGGCCACTTCGTCGAGGCGCAGATCCTCGAGGCGATCGGCGTCGACTACATCGACGAGTCCGAGGTGCTGACGCCGGCCGACGACGTGCACCACATCGACAAGGGCGCGTTCAAGGTTCCGTTCGTCTGCGGCTGCCGCAACCTGGGTGAGGCGCTCCGCCGCATTTCCGAGGGCGCGGCGATGATCCGCACGAAGGGTGAGGCTGGCACCGGCGACATCGTGGAGGCCGTGCGCCACATGCGCGCGCTGTGGGCCGACATCCGCCGCATCCAGGGCATGCGCGACGACGAGCTGTACGTGGTGGCGAAGGATCTGCAGGTCTCCATCGACCTCGTGCGGGACGTGAAGCGCCTGGGCAAACTGCCGGTGGTGAACTTCTCCGCGGGCGGCGTCGCCAGCCCCGCAGACGCGGCGCTGATGATGCAGCTGGGCGCGGAGGGCGTCTTCGTCGGCTCCGGCATCTTCGAGTCCGGCAAGGAGTTCGACGACGGCACGGCAGCCGGGCGCGAGAAGGGGAAGGACGCACAGCGCCGCATGGCCGCCGCGATCGTGAAGGCCGTGACCCACTTCAACGACCCGCAGGTGCTCGCGGAGGTGTCCGCGGACATCCCGAACTCGATGCGCGGCCAGTCGGTCTCGTCGATGGCGGCGTCCGAGCTGCTCGCCGGTCGAGGCAACTAGCGCGGAGCAGATGACCACCGCCACCTCGGGCTCCCGGACGCCCCTCCCTGCGACGGAGCGGGCCGTCATCGGCGTACTGGCGCTGCAGGGCGACTTCGCCGAGCACATTGCGTCGCTGCGCGCGTGCGGGGTGGACGGCATCGACGCGGTCGAGGTGCGCACGCTGGCGCAGCTGCAGGCCGTGGACGGTCTGATCATCCCTGGCGGCGAGAGCACCACGATCGCACGGCTCCTGATCGCGTTCGACCTGATGGAGCCGCTCCGCGCGCGCATCCGCGAGGGCCTCCCGGCCTGGGGCACCTGCGCCGGCGCAATCATGCTGGCGAACGAGGTCACGAACCTGGATCGCCCGCCGATCGCGGCGATGGACATCACCGTGGAACGCAACGCCTTCGGCCGCCAGATCGACTCGTTCGAGGAGGACCTCCAGATCGTGGGGGTGGAGGGGCCGCCGCTGCGCGCCGTCTTCATCCGCGCGCCCGTGATCACGCGCGCCGGGGCGGACGTGGACGTGCTGTGCCGCCTGCAGGATGGGCGCATCGTCGCGGCGCGGCAGGGGCGCCTGCTGGCGACCGCGTTCCACCCGGAGCTGACGGCGGATCACCGCATGCACGCGCTCTTCGCGCGGATGGTGCTGGAGCACGCGGAGGCTCGCTCGGCGGTGGAGACGCCCTGAGATGAGCACGCGCGCGCCGCGCCCCACCGACCTGGTCGCCCTCGTCACCTTCGACGAGGACGTGCGGGAGAACCTCGCGGTCACGCGGGAGCGGCTGGCGCAGGGGAACCACCCCCCCATGCCGCTGGCGGCGGCGATCGAGCAGTGGCTGCACCTGGGTCGCCGCACATGGGTGAACGTCTCCGGCCGCCAGATCCGCGGCATCGCCACCGCACGCGAGCTCTCCGCGAAGCACGCGTGGGAGATCGACACGCTGATCGAGGCGGACGACCGGCTGGGGCGCGAGGTGCTGGGGGACCTGCTGCGGCAGGCGATCGTGGCCGCGCAGGACGCGGAGGTGACCCACCTCCTGCTCCGCACCCCGGAGGACAGCCTGGCGGCACAGGCGGCGCCCCGCGCCGGCTTCTCGTCCGTGTACGCGGAGCGGTTGTGGAGCGGACGCCTGGCACCAACCTCCACCACCACGCACGGCGTGCGCGAGTGGAGCGAGGGTGACTCCTTCGCGCAGTTCCAGGTCTACTCCCGCTCCGTGCCGATCGCCGCGCGGCAGGCGATGGCGATGACCGTGGACGAGTGGAGCGCGACGCGCGACCGCCACTGGCAGGAGCGCGGCGACGGCGCGCTGGTGGTGGAGTCGCAGGGGCGCGTGGTCGGCAGCGCGAGGGTTGCGCGCGGCAGCGGGCAGTTCACGCTGATCGCGGAGCCCGACGCCCACGCGGCAACGGACGCGCTGGTCACGGCGATCACGCGGCGGCTGGGGGAGGCGGATCGCCACATGGCGCTGGTCGCCTCCTCGGGCGCGACGGAGGACGCGGCGCTG
>JAQCJS010000031.1 GCA_027592975.1 Chloroflexota bacterium | reverse complement strand
CATCCGCTCGCGCACGTCGCGCATCCGCAGCTCCTCGTACGGGAGCCCGGCCGCAGCGTCCGCGGGCAGACCGATGCCGGCCGGGACGATGTCGCCCGCGAAGCGGCGTCCGGGCATGGAGTACAGGCCCGTCTTCGCGAAGCCGAACGTCACGGTGCTGTCGGCGGCGACGGTGAACGGGTCGGCATAGCCCGTGTCGGCGTCCACGCCGCTGGGCAGATCCAGCGCGATCAACTGCACCGGGGGCGAAGCCTCCCGCGCCGCGAGCAGTCGCACGAGGATCTCCTCCGCATCGCCCTCGATCGGCCGCTCGCGCGGCGTGAAGCCGGTGCCGAAGAGCGCGTCGAGCACGATCGAGGCGCCGGAAAGCTGCTGTTCGAGGAAGGCGAAGCCGGGGTCATCTGCCACGGTCGTGGCGGGAACGCCTGCCTCGACCAGCGCGTCCCACTCGGCGTCGCCAGAATGGCGAGGTCGCAGCAGGTAGGCGTGGACTTCGGCACCCCACTCGTGCAGCTGGCGCGCGGCGACCAGCCCGTCGCCGCCGTTGTTACCGGGGCCGCACAGGACCAGCACCTCGCTGCCCGCCAGCGCGCCCACGGCCATCCATGATTCCTGCGCGGCGGCCAGCCCGGCGCTCGCCATGAGGTCACGCTCGGAGACGCCGGCGGCGACGGCCGCCGCCTCCAGCGCGCGCATCTGCGCGGCGGTTACCAGCTTGCCCATGTACACGCCCCCACTAGAACGCCCTCATCAGAACGCCCTCATGAGAAGGCTTCGTCCGGGTTCTGTTCGTCCTCGGCCAGCAGGCCCCGCGCCTGGAGCCGCTCGATCAGCCGCGCGCGGCCTTCGGCGCGATCCTCCTCGAGGATCTCCTGCGTCGCCACCACCACGGCCATCGAGATCCCCTGGAGGTGGGTGAGCGAGATATCGATCGCGTCCAGGCCGATGAACGCCGCGCGCCGCTTCGCCCCGCCGTACAGGTAGACTACCGGCTTCCCGCGCCGGTCGGGGAGCACCTCGATGTCGCGCCACGCGACGGAGCGCGCGCCGGTGCCCAGCGCCTTCATCATCGCTTCCTTCGCGGCAAACCGTGCGGCCAGCTCCGGGACGCGGCCACGGCAGAAGGCGACCTCCGCCGGGGTGAACACCCGCGACAGGAAGCGCTCCGGGTGCTTCGAGAGCACCGAGGCAACGCGGCCCGTCTCGATCACGTCGATGCCCACGGCGTGGCTGCTCATGCGGTCTCCCTGGTGCGCGCCCATGCGCACGCTCGGCGGAATCTAGCACGAAGCCATGCCTATACTCGCCTCCCGGCCCCCTGCCAGCACCCGCCCGCCGACCGAGGAGCGCCCCGTGACCGCACGCATCATCGATGGCACCGCGATCGCCGCCGCCGTCCGCGCGGACGTGGCCGCGGATGTCGCCGGGTACGTGGCGACCGGCGCCCGCGCGCCGCACCTCTCGGTCGTCCTCGTCGGCGACGACCCCGCTTCGCACGTCTACGTCCGGAGCAAGGGCCGCGCCTGCGTGGAGGCGGGCATGACCTCCGACACGATCGAGCTCCCGGCCACCGCCTCCCAGGACGAGGTACTGGCGCAGGTCGTGCGCCTGAACGCGGATCCGGCCGTCTCCGGCATCCTGGTGCAGATGCCGCTGCCCCGGCACATCGACGACCTCGCCGTGATGAGCGCGATCAGTCCGAAGAAGGACGTGGACGGGCTTTCGCCGACCAGCCTCGGCCTGCTGCTGCAGGGCGTGCCCGCGTTCGCCCCCGCGACCCCGTCCGGCGTGCTGGAGATGCTCCGCCGCGAGGGCATCGACCCCGCCGGGCAGCATGTGGTGATCGTCGGCCGCTCGGTGCTGGTCGGCCGTCCGCTGGCGATGCTGCTGGCGAACAAGGCGCCCGGCGCGAACGCGACCGTGACGCTGGCGCACACCGGGACGCGTGACCTGGGTGCCGTCACGCGGGAGGCGGACATCCTGGTCGCCGCCATGGGCCGTGCCCGCGCCATTACCGCGGACATGGTGAAGCCCGGCGCGGTCGTCATCGACGTCGGCATCAACCAGATCGAGGACGCCACCCGCAAGTCCGGCAAGCGCCTGGTCGGCGACGTGGACTTCGACGCGGTGAGCGAGGTCGCCGCCGCGATCACCCCCGTCCCCGGCGGTGTCGGCCCCATGACGATCGCGATGCTCCTCGTGAACACCCTGACGGCCGCGAAGGGGCTGTAGCGGGTAGGGGCTCCCGTTCCGGCCCCCTCTCCTGCGAAGGGAGAGAGGGCTGGGGTGAGGGCCCTCCCGCCTCGGACCCGCTTCGCGGCCCGCGCTCCCGCTCCTCGCATCCCTCCCTCCGGCGTGCGAACATGGGGGCATGGACGAATGGAAGCAACGAGTCGCCGAGCTCCTGGAGCGCGTGCGGGACATTCAGGTGCGACTTTGACCTGCCCGCAAAGCAGCAAGAACTAGACCTCCTCCGCGAGGACGCCCAGGCGTCCGACCTCTGGGACGACCGGGCGAACGCCCAGCGCGTCATGCGCGGCGTTGCCCGCCTGGAGGGGCTCCTTTCCACCTGGCAGGACATCGAGACGCACTCCGCGGACGTGCAGGCGCTGCTTGAACTCGCCGAGGAGGCGACGGACGAGGAGCGCGCCGGGCTGACCGAGGACATCGAGCGGGACCTCTCCGCGCTGGAGCGGGAGTACCAGGCGCTGGAGGTCACGCTGACCCTCAGCGGCCCGTACGACAGCCGCAACGCGCTCATCTCCATCCACGCCCGCGAGGGCGGCACCGAGGCCCAGGACTGGACGGAGATCCTGCTGCGCATGTACCTGCGCTGGGCGGAATCCCACAAGTTCAAGACCGACATCCTGTCCCTCAGTCCGGGCGATGAGGCGGGCATCAAGTCCGTGGAGGTCCGCATCGAGGGCGAGAACGCCTACGGGCTGCTGCGCTCGGAGCGCGGGTCACACCGGCTGGTGCGGATCTCGCCGTTCGACTCCTTGCACTCGCGCCACACCACGTTCGCTCTGGTGGAGGTCATGCCGGAGGCGGAGCAGGGCGACGTCACGGTCGATATCGACCCGGACGACCTGCGGATCGACACCTACCGGGCCAGCGGGCATGGCGGCCAGAACGTCCAGAAGAACGACACGGCGGTGCGCATCCTGCACATCCCCACCGGGATCATGGTGACCTGCCAGAATGAACGTTCACAGAATCGAAACCGCGAGAGCGCCATGCTCGTACTCCATTCGAGGCTCCTTGAAATGGAGATCGAGAAGCGAGAGATCGAGCGGGCGAAGATCCGCGGGGTGCACGTGGACGCCGGGTGGGGGAGCCAGATCCGCTCCTACGTCCTGCACCCGTACAAGATGGTGAAGGATCTCCGCACCAGCGTGGAGACCAGCGACACGGGGGCCGTCCTGGACGGCGCGATCGACGAGTTCATCACGGCCTACCTGCGTAACCAGGTGGGCGTGGACGATGGGGAGGCTACGTGATGACCCAGAGATCTCGCTCGCGTGCGGTCCGAGGCGCCCTGGGCCTCCGCCTCGCCGCCGTCGCCTTCGTCGGCGCGCTCGCGCTCATGCTGGTGGCCCCGGGCATCTCGCACGCCGCCCCGCAGGCGAGCGGCGTGGCCGTGGAGACGCCCGACCCCACCTCCCTCACGTTCAAGGTGCGCGTGACCGGAGACGCGGACATCGCCTCGGCCGTGGTCAACTACAAGGTCCTGAGCCCGGACGGGAACGTGGGCGGATCGCTGCGCGCCGAAGTCGCGGGCGGGCGGGCCGCGGACATCTCCGCCACGCTCCAGACCATCAGCGCGGAGCGCTACATCCCCACGGGGACGCAGATCACCTACTCGTGGGCGGTCACCGACAAGAACGGCGCCACCACCAACACGCCCGAGGCGACCATGACCTTCCTGGACGGCCGCTACCAGTGGCAGTCGAAGAAGGAAGGCCGCGTCACCGTCTACTGGTACGGCGGGAACGACGCGAACGGGCAGCTCGCTCTCACCTCCACGGCCGAGGGGCTCGCCACGACCGAGGCGCTGCTCAACGTGAAGCTCCAGTACGACGTGCGCGTGGTGGTCTGGCGGAACAGCGCGGACGCGAAGGCCGCCCAGCGGCCGCGTGCCGCCACGTTCGACCAGCAGGTGATCACCGGTGGCTCGCGCGTCTCCGCCGACGTGCTCCACATTTATGACCCGCTGGGCGGGTTCGGGGACGTGGCACGGCACGAGGCGGCGCACATCGTCACGAAGGTCGCGGGCGATGGTCCGTTCTCGCAGGTTCCCTCGTGGATCGACGAGGGGACGGCGGTCTACGCGCAGAAGGACCCGGGCGGCTACAAGCCCGCCGTGGAGCGCGCGATCAAGGCGGACGGCCTGGCGCGCCTTCGCAATATGGCCGCGCCCACCAACCAGCCCGGGCAGGTGGATGTCTTCTACGGCCAGTCCTGGTCGACCGTGAAGTTCATGGTGGACACGTACGGAAAGGACAAGTTCGCCGGGGTCTTCAAGACGGTGAAGGAGGGCGCCGCGATGGACGAGGCGCTCGAGAAGAACATTGGCGTGGATCAGGACGGCCTCTACAACGCCTGGCGCAAGAGCGTCGGCCTGGCGACCATCGACTTCCCGCCCGTGCCGCGTGCGCCCAGCATCGCGGGGGCGCAGGCGACGCAGCCTCCGCTGGGCATCCCCACCTCCGTCACGTCCGCGGAGAACACCTCCGGGGCGGTCGGTGCCGTCAGCAGCGCGCCCAGCGCAGCGGTCTCGCCGACGACGGCGATCACCGTGGGCGGCGGCGCGGTGGTGGTGGCGGCGGTGCTCGGGTTCCTGGCGCTGCGGCTGTCCCGAAGGAAGGCTTAGCGGCCTAGTCCCGGCCGGGGATGTAGAGGCCGCCCGAGGGCGCGGGGGCCATCGCGCTCACGACCTCGGCGGCGCTCTCCGCCTCCATCGCGCGCGCCTCGGCCTCCGTGATGAAGGGAGTGGCGTAGACGGTGCTGCGCGCCACCGGCTCCGTGTCGCTGGCCTCGATGCGACGGATCTGCTCGACCAGCTCGGTCTCGTCCCACACGCCCATGAAGCGCTGCCCGTTGATCGAGAGCACCGGCACGCCGCTCACCGCGCGCAGCGAGGCGAAGATCGGGTACTCCGTCGCGTCCACGATGCGGAGCCGCACCATGCGGCACTCCACCGCCAGCGCGGACGCCAGCCGCATCAGGTGCGCGGAATAGTTGTCGTACGGCGCGACCAGCAGCTCCAGCTGCACCGGCTCCCGGAGCGTCGCCAGCACCTCGCGTGACGATTCGTCCAGCGGGGTGGTGCCCACCGACAGGTAGGACATCACGTCCAGGAAGGCGGGGAACAGCAGCCCGCCGGCCATCCCCAGGTACTGCACGGAGCGCCCGCCGCATCGCAGCACGGTCATGGGCGTCAGATCCACGCGTGCCTCGGCGGCGCGGTCCGCATGACGCTCCACGTCGTACGGCGTGACCGAGATCAGCGGGGAGAGGCGCACGAACTGGCGCATGAGCGCCAACTGCTGCTGGTCATGGAGGGAGGTGTCGCGGTCGGGAAGCACCAGGCCGGTGTCGCGGCGCGTCCACACGTCAATGCTGACCGGCCGCGCGATGCGTTCCGCGAAGAACTGCATCACCTCGAGCTCGGCCTCGCGCGCGAGCGGGCCGGAGGCGATGGTCACCGCCGCGGCTCGGGCTTCACGCCCTTCGGCGCGGCGGTGCGTCGCGGTGGGCGGGACGGGGCGTCCGCCTCCAGCAGCATCCGGCTCGCGATCCACAGGCGCTGGAACGCCGTGAACAAGGAGACGGTGGCGAGGATCCAGAGGCCCACGGTGACGTAGCCGAGGATCAGCATCGCGCCCGTCAGCACCACGCGCTCGGCGCGCGTGAAGATGCCATCTCGCAACTCAATGTTCAGTCCCTCCGCCCGCGCCCGGACGTACGACACCATCAGCGAGCCGACGACCGCCGCGAACGCGAGCAGCGTCTGGTCGCGGTTGCCTGTCTCGAATGCGTACCACGCGATGCCGAACAGGACGACGGCCTCCGAGAAGCGGTCGAGCACGGAGTCGAACATCGCCCCGAACCTCGAGGCGCTGTTGGTCGAGCGGGCCAGCGCGCCATCAAGCATGTCCAGCGCGCTCGCCAGCAGCAACACGATCCCGCCGGCGAGCAGGGATCCCTGCACGATCAGCGCAGTCGCCAGCACATTGCCCAGCAGCCCCGCGGTCGTGAGCGCCGCGGGCGTCACGCCCAGCGCGGCGAGCAGCCGCACGATCGGGGCGATCGCGGCGGCAGGGGGACGGGCGGGAAGCAGTCGTACGTTCATGGTGCTGCTGTCAGCGTATGCCGAAGTGCGAGTCGCCGCGAGGCCCCCACGGTCTCCTGCTGATCGCGGAGCCGTTCATAGTACGAGAGGACGCGCTGCGTGACCCGGGGCCAGGAGTATTCCTCCACCGTCAGGCGCCCGGCTGCCGCCAGCGCGTTGCGTCGCCGGGGGTCGCTCAGGAGGCCGGTCAGGGCGTCAGCCAGCGCCATCGCGTCGTTCGGCCGGACGAGGAGCCCGTCCGTGCCGTGGGTGATCACGGACGCGTACCCCTCGATGTTGGACGCCACCACCGGGAGTCCCGCCGCCATCGCCTCCAGCAGCACGTACCCCTGCGACTCGTGCCCCAGCGCGGGCGAGCAGTAGACGTCGCTCGCACGGTGGAAGCGCACCAGGTCGGTGTAGCGCTGCTCCGGGACGAAGATGATCCCCCGGCGCCCGCTGCTCCCCACCCATGCCTCGTACCGGCGGCGCGCACGGGAGTCCGGGCCGACGATGATTAGCCGCGTCTCCGGGTTGCGCGCGTTCACCATGCCGAAGGCACGGATCAGCACCGCCAGGCCCTTCCGCTTCTCCGCACGCCCCGTGTACAGGATGTTCTGCGTCGCCTCGTACCCCGCTGCCGCGGTGATGTCCTGCCGCGACCAGTGGGCGACATCGATGCCGTTGGGGATGGTGTTGTAGTAGCCGGGGAAGTAGCGGGACACGTACTGGCTGGCGGGCGGCGAGACGGCGATCTTGCCGTCCAGTTCCCGGAACCAGCGCTTCAGCAGCCGTCTGCCGTACGCGTACAGGCGGTTGCCGCCGTCCTTGCGCGCGTGGAACGTGCCCACGTTCACCACGCCTGGATTGGCGGTGCGGGAGTGCCGCAGGACGTGGATCGGGAGCACGGGCATCAGCGGCTCGTGGATGTGCACCACGTCGAACTGCTCGCGCAGCAGCACCTGCTTCACCCGCCGTCCCACCATCGGATCGAGCGCGATGCGCACGACCGATCCGGAGGCGGCCATCGGCCACGGCCGACCCAGGGTGATCACGTCCGGGTCATCCACATCCCGCGCGGCGGGCGCGAGGATCTTCACCGTGTGACCGTGGCCTCGCAGATTCTGGGCGAGTGCCGCCACGTGCGTGTTCACGCCGCCGGGGACGTCCCAGTCGTACGGGGAGACCAGTGCGACCTTCACGCGGAACCCGTCCGCATGAAGCGATCGCGCAATCGTGCGACCGCTGGCCCCAGCACCTTTCGAGGCGTCACCGCCAGGCCGCGCACCTGCTGCGCCATGAGCCGTCGCGCGCCGATATCGCGGAGGGGCGCCCCCTGGTCGATCACGCCAGTCGTGCGGCGCTCCAGGATCGCGGTGCGCAGCATGGCGGCATCGCGTCCCGGGAACAGCGTGTACGCGTTGCCGATCGCCTCCACGAAGTGCGCGTCGCTTCCGCCGGTCTCGGCCAGGCGGTAGCGCGTGGCGTTGAGCCGCCGGGCGCGTGCGCCGGTGTCCCATCCCACGCTCGTGGGGTTCGCCAGTTCGATGCCGTCCGGGTGCGTGGCCTCGTCCTCGATCGCCAGGACGCGTTCCAGCGTCCGCCGCCCCACGGAGCGTGTGAGCGCCGAGAACGGGTGCGGCACAACGGCGATCCCGCCGGCGCGGTGGACCGCCGCCACCGTCGCCTCCAGTGACCGGAACGAGGGGATCGGCTGATCCACCCACAGCGCCAGCAGATGGCCCTGCCGCGTGGTCACCTCGATCCCGGTGATCAGATCGAAGTGGTAGCGCGAGCGGCCGTGCACCTCGCGAGCCTCCAGCGCGCCGCGCACGTCGTCGTGATCGGTGATCGCGATGACGTCCAACTCGCCGCGCAGTTCAATGCGCTCGAAGATGCTGCGGGCGTCTTCCATGCCGTCGCCGTGCGAGGTGTGGACCTGCAGGTCGGCACGCCCGAACCGCCGGGGCGTCCCGGGCTCTTCGCGATCCATGCGCAGCGGCTCGCCAGTCATGGGAGTCATTGTAGGCGGGCGCGGGGGCTTGACGAGTTTCGATCCCGTTCAGGCCCGCTGTGGCCGTCCACGGCCAGCCCGGACCAGACCGGCGACAGCGGGAACCACTGTCCGGGCGCCTCGCGGATCGCGCCCTCCAGCGCATCGAGCACCGCGCGCATCCCGGAGGCCACGTCCGCCTGCCGGTCGCCGCTCGCGGCAGGCAGCGGCACGGGGCGCGCAACCAGGCGGTACCGTCCCGGGAGGGCGTCGCGGTAGCACCACACCGCGACGATGGGCGCGCCGGTGCGGCGCGCCAG
>JAQCJS010000030.1 GCA_027592975.1 Chloroflexota bacterium | reverse complement strand
GTGACTGCCACCAACGGCTCCATCCATGACGTGCTGAACGAGGCGCAACGACGCGCGGTGGAGACGCCGAGCGGCCCGTTGATGATCCTCGCTGGCCCCGGCTCCGGTAAGACGCGCGTGATAGCGCATCGGATCGCGTTCCTCGTGCGTGAGCAGGGCGTGCACCCCTGGCGCATCCTTGCGGTCACCTTCACAAACAAGGCCGCCCGCGAGATGCGCGAGCGCGTCGAGGGTCTCCTCGGCAGCGACGCACATGACCTCTCGATGGGGACGTTCCACGCGATCTGTGCGCGCATCCTCCGCCGCGATGGGCAAGCGATCGGTGTCCCGCAGGACTTCGCGATCTACGACACGGACGACCAGATGTCCCTGATCAAGACGATCGAGGCGGAGCTCCAGGTCGACCCCAAGCGCTACCCACCACGCGCCGTGCTGTCCGCCATCTCCTCCGCAAAGAACGAACGACGCGACGCTGCGGCGTTCCAGCGCAACGCCGACGACTACTTCGAGGAGATCGTCGGGCGCGTCTACGAGAAGTACCAGGGTGCGCTCCGGCGGGCCGGCGCCGTCGACTTCGACGACCTGCTCGGCCTCACGCTGGAACTGTTCGAGACCCAGGACAACATTCGCAAGCGCTACGCGGACCGCTACCTCCACACCCTGATCGACGAGTTCCAGGACACGAACCTGGTCCAGTACCAGCTCTCGCGGTTGATCTCCTCGGAGCATCGCAACTTGACCGTCGTCGGCGACCCGGACCAGTCGATCTACTCGTGGCGCGCGGCGGACATCCGCAACCTGCTGGACTTCGAGCACGACTTCCCCGGTGCCACCGTGGTGCTGCTGGAGCAGAACTACCGCTCTACCGGCCACATCCTGCGCGTCGCCCACTCGATCATCGCGAAGGCGGAGGGGCGTCCCGAGAAGAGTCTGTGGACGACGAACCCCGACGGCGAGCGGGTCGTGGAGTACGAGGCGACCTACGGCGAGGAAGAGGCGCTCTTCATCGCCGGGGAGATCAACCGGCTGCTACGCGGCGACCGCTTCAAGACTTCCGACATTGCGGTGATGTACCGCACGAACGCGCAGTCGCGAGCGATCGAAGAGGCGTTCATCGCGCAGGGCGTGAAGTACCGCATCGTCGGGGGCACGCGCTTCTACGACCGCCGCGAGGTGCGCGACCTGATCGCGTATCTCCGCGTGGTCCACAACGAGTACGACACCGTCGCCTTCGACCGCATTGTGAACGTGCCCACGCGCGGCATCGGCGAGAAGACGGTGAACGACCTGATCGCCGCGTCCGCGGAGCTGGGCATCTCCGTGCTCGCCGTGGCGCACCGCGCGGCCTACGGCCCGCTGGGCGACGGCGTGCCCGCGCTGGCAACGCGCACGCGAGGCGCGCTCCAGGGCTTCCTGGAGATCATCGAAAGCCTCGCGGCGCAACGGGAGAACCTGAGCGTCGCGCAGCTGTTGGATCGGCTGCTGGCGCAGGTGGACTACCGCGCGCACCTGACGAAGACCGACCGCGAGCGCGCGGACGTCCGCTGGGAGAACGTGCAGGAGCTCCGCTCCGTGGCCGCCCAGTACGAGGAGGTGGAGGAGGACTCGTCGCTCGCCGCCTTCCTCGAGGAGGTCGCGCTCGTCTCGGACGTGGACGACCCGGAGTCGGACCAGCCGGACGCGGTGACGCTGATCACGCTGCACTCCGCGAAGGGCCTGGAGTACGACGTGGTGTTCATGCCGGGGATGGAGGAGGGTCTGCTGCCCCACATCCGCGCGCTGGACGACCCCGCGCAGATGGAGGAGGAGCGCCGGCTCTGCTACGTGGGGATCACCCGCGCGCGTCAGCGCCTCTACCTGACGCGCGCGCGACGCCGCTTCATGTTCGGGCAGGTGCGCGGCAACCCGGCGTCCCGCTTCCTCCGTGACATCCCGGAGGAGGACGTGGTCTCGCCCGTGGGCGCGAGCCCGAAGCGCGAGGCGGACACGTGGGGCGCCTCGGACAGCGGGCGGGATGGGCGCGGGCTGCGCGCCGCCGCCGCGGCCCGTCGCGAGGACGACCAGACAGAGATCCGCGCCTTCGCCCCGGGCGAGCGGGTGCGGCACCACACGTTCGGCGTGGGCACGGTGGTGGGCTGCCAGGTGGTGCCCGGCGACATGCAGGTGACGGTGGCGTTCCAGGGACAGGGCGTGAAGAAGATGCTGCAGTCGTTCGCGCGGCTGGAGCCCGCCTCGGAGCACTCCGCCTAGCGCGAGCCGTCCCGGGGGGGGGCGACGCCCACCTTGCTGAAGCGCTGACGCACCTCCAGCTGCTGGAGCACGTCGGCCCGGCTGAGCACGCCGACCATCCGGCCGTCCTCCACGACCGGGAGTTGGTGCACGTCGCGCTCGGTCATCGCGCGCGTTGCGTCGATCAGACTGGTGCCCGGCTGCACGGTCACGATCTGCTCCGCGGGCACCATGACCTCGCCGGCCGTCATCGCGGCGAGGCGTTCCTGCGGCACCGCGGCCAGGTCGGCGATGGTGAAGAGGCCCAGCACGCGCCCCTCGCCGCCGACGAAGAAGGCGCGCTCGCCGCCGCCGATCACGCGCTGCTCCACGATCCGCATCAGGTTGGCGGACGGCGCGACCGGCGGGGGTGCCTCGCGCATCACGTGGCGCACCAGGACGCCGTCCAACGCGCGCTCCACCAGCAGCTGCCCGTAAGCGCTGTCCGCGGCGGTCTTCAGGAACAGGCCGATCAACACGTACCAGAGGCCCGTCAGGCTCCTCGTCGCCAGCGAGGTGTAGATGCCCAGCGCGATCAAGCCCCACGCCACCGCCGTGCCGGATCCGGCCGCGATGCGCGTGGACTTCACGAGGTCGCCGGAGGACGCCCAGATGATCGCGCGGAGCACGCGGCCGCCGTCCAGCGGGAAGCCCGGGATCAGGTTAAACACGCCGAGGATCACGTTCACCACGGCGAGGTACATCACGATCCTCGCGCCGTCGCCCGGCAGCACCAGCCAGAGGGCGCCGAGCACGAAACCGAGCGCAATGGAGGTGGCTGGTCCCGCAATGGCGATGCGGAACTCCTGTCCGGGCGTCCGCATCTCTCCATCGATGTTCGAAACGCCGCCGAAGATGAACAGCGTGATCGAGGGGACGCACATCTTGTAGTGCAGCGCGACGAAGGCGTGCGACAGCTCATGGAGCAGCACTGAGATGAAGAAGCCGAGCGCCGCGGCGATGCTCGCCGCCCAGCGCGCCTGCTCACTCCAGTTCGGGACGAGATCCGGCAGTACGGCCGCCTGCAGGTTCCATGAGACGAGCGCGAAGATGAACAGCCACGACCAGTGGACGCGGATCGCGATGCCACGGATGTGACCAAGGACGAAGCCGCTGTTCAGATCCATGGTTCGATGATACGCGGAGACGGCCCCGGCCGTTCACGGCGTCGCGGACAGCGGATGATCGAGGCGGAGACGAGAGTCGGGCGCTACGCGATCAGCGCGGCGAGCGTTGCCTCGTCCACGGCGAGGCGCATGAGACCACCGGCGCGCTCGACCTTCGCCTCGCCGGAGAACGAGGCAGCGCCGAAGGTGCCCTCCAGGTCGCGCATGGTCTCCACGGTGCCACCGGGGGCGAGCAGGAGCGTGGTCTCACGGGTCGAGGCCGCTCGATCCAGCACGTACGGGCTGGGCTCGTGCCCGCCGGTCAGGATCAGGCACTCGGAACGAGTCTGCATCGCGGCCAGCGCCAGATCGACCTTCTCCGCGCGCGCGATCACGGCGCGGCGGGGAAAGCGGCTGAAGTACGCGTCCGCGGAGTCATGCGAGATCGCCCCGATGACCAGATGCTCGCACACCGCCGCCTCGCCCGCTTCGGATCGGCTGAGCACCTGCGCCCCGCTGGCGGCGATGATCTGACGCACGGTGGGGGCGGCGAGCAGGCGATCCTCGCCCAGCACGCGGAGCCCGGTGCGTGCGGCGTGGTTCACGATCAGTGTCGCGCCGGCTGGCGCCGTGGTGCCCTCCGGCCCGACGAAAACGAGGCGCGCCCCGGCCCGCTCGGCGATCCCGGCCGCATCCGCGCCTGCGGGGGCCTCGATGACGGTGATGGTGCCAGCTACGTCCGCGGGGGGCGCCTCCAGCGGCGCGCCGGTGCTCTCGGCGAACTCCAGCGTGGCGAAGACAGCGGCGTCATCCGCCGCGCGCACGTCTCCGGCGAGCCGCTCGATGCGCACGGGGTGTCCGGCGAAGGCGAGCCGATGGGCAAGCCCAACCGCAACGGTGGAAGCCCCGGCCGCGGGGGCGATACCGGCCACGAGGATCAGGGTCATCGCGCTCCCCCGCCACGAACGAGGCCGATGGAACTGGTGCCGAGGGCCGGGCTCGAACCGGCGACCCCACGATTTTCAGTCGTGTGCTCTACCAACTGAGCTACCTCGGCATCATTCCGAATCTGAGACAGCGGTGACTGCTCAGAACCGCTGGTCATCGCGTTCGAAGCGCAGCCGATTGTGATCCTTGCGGATCGCATCGCACGCCCGCCAGCCGCCATGGGAAGGACGACTCGCGATGTCCAGCAGTCCCGGCATGGTACCCGCCTCTGATCTCGCGGACAACATCTGCGCGCCACCGACGGTACTGACGACCGCCGCGGCGTCAACGGACGCCCTTCTCCGGCCTGCGTGACGCGACAGCACACCGGATTCACCGATCGGCTACCTGGACGGTCGCCGCCACGTGCTTCCCGCAGGCGGCCACGTCGCGGGATGGACCAACGGGGGCGGGGCAGGCGCCCAACGGCCGCTGGTCGCCGTCTCAGCGACCTTCGTCGCAGGCTTCCTCGCCGCGGCGGGCTTGGCGGCGGGCTTCTTCGCGGGCGCTGGCTTGGCGGCGGACTTCGTCACCGCCGCCGGAGCGACAGGCTTCGTGGCCGCGGTCTTCGCTGCAGGCTTCGTAGCCGCGGTCTTCGCTGCAGCAGTCTTCGTCACAGCAGGCTTCGCCGCCGCAGTCTTCGTCACCGCCGCCTGAGCGACAGACTTCGTGGCCGCCGTCTTCGCTGCAGGCTTCGCCGGGGCCTTCTTCACGACGGCCGCAGGCTTTATTGCGGACTTCTTCGAGACCGCGGCGGGGGATGCACCCGGTGATGCGCTTCGCGCCCCCGTGGCACGCGCAGGACGTTGTGCTGCTCCGGGCTTGTTCTTCACGCTCATCATGCTCCAGGTGTTCCGAGCCGTGGACACGGCGGTCACGAACGCGAATCGAATCGCGATACATGGTGCGGGATCCTGTACTGACTGTACGCGCTCGGTGGCGCGATGCCGCGAGACCGAGGTCGTCGAAGTCCTCGACAACTCGCCAGGCAGGCGACCGGCACCACCGCGCAGTAACGCGCCCGTGACGCTGCCCGCCTACGCTGGAAGAAAGAGTCGAGCGCGAGGTGCCCCATGACTCCACGAGAACCGGCCAAGCCGGACCAGTCGCAACCGATCAAACTCGATCAGATCAAGGCGGCTCACGCCGCGAAGATCGCCGGACGCCGTCCGCTGGGATCCGGCAGTTCGAAGGCGTGAGCTGATTCCGCCGCGCGGCGTGACGACGTATTCCTCCACAACCGCGCCGCACGCGTGCCATCGATCTGAAGCAGGTCCGCCGAACGGCGGACCTGCTTCAGATCGATGATCGCGACCTAGCGCGCCCCGCCCCCGGGCGCGACACCTCACTACATGTGGATCGCATCGGAACGGAACCTCATGGCTGCAGACGGCATGCGACCACAGTGAGCGAGGCGCGAGGCCGCACACCGGTGCGGGTGGCTCACCACGCAAGTGGTAGCGTTGGTTTGCCCGGATACCAAGTCCGGCCGGTTCCCGCGCAGTCCGCGCGGCGCAGACCTCTCCGAACCGAGGCGCTTTTGACCATCGACATCCCTCACCGCGCCGTACCGGTGCGTCGCGCGCCGGGCGACACCGCGCGCGATTTCGAGCTCTCGCTGATGGGGGCGTTCCAGCTCTCGGACGGCGCGATCCCGATGGTGCTCCCCGGTGGCTCGCAGCGCCTGATCGCGTTCCTGGCGCTGAAGGGACGGCCCATGACTCGCGCGGCGGCCGCGGGCGCACTGTGGCCGGACGTGTCCGAGGAACAGGCCCACGCAAGCCTCCGCTCGGCGATCTGGCGGCTCGACAAGATCACGCGCGAGGCAATGCAGGTCAACGTGCTGGAATTGGATCTCGCCTCCGGCGTGAGCCTCGACCTGCGCGAGTCGCGCGCCCTCGCGCATCGGTTGCTGATCGTGGACACCCTGCCGTCAGCTGCGGACATGACGTCCGCCGCGATCGCCGCTCTCACCTCCGACCTGCTCCCGGACTGGTACGACGAGTGGGTCGTGATTGAGGCGGAGGACTGGCGCCAGCTCCGGTTGCACGCGTTGGAGGCACTCGCGGAGAAGCTGTCCGTGGCTGCCCGCTTCGGCGATGCGATCCAGGCGTCCCGCGCCGCGATCCAGGCCGATCCGCTCCGCGAGAGCGCGCACGCCTCGCTCATCCGCGTCCACCTCGCGGAGGGCAATCAATCCGAGGCGCTCAGCGCATACGAGGAGTACCGCGTGTTGCTGCTGCGCGAACTCGGGCTGGCACCCACGCCACCCCTGCTGGCGTTGGTCGAGAATATGCAGCGCCGCCAGGCACACCCTCGCCTGTAGCTTGCTCGCCTGTAGATACCAGAACAGCGACTGGCGGCGCAGTCGCACTCCGTCCGGGCGAAGGTGACCCTGCCGTGACGCTCCGCCGCCAACGTGGAGGTATGGCCCCACATGCCGACTGGCCTGCCGACGTCACCGCCCTCTTCCTCATCCGGCTTCGCTTCGAAGCCGGCTCGTCGCGACAGATGCGCGCGGAGATCCGGATGACCCGGGACGTGACCGCGGGGTTCCAGGAGTCACTGACGGTGACGGATGTTGAGTCCGCAGTGGCACTGCTACGGGAGTGGCTGCGGCCCCCAACGTTCCCGGCCCCGCCCGAGGGGTGATCGTGGTTCCCGTCGCCCGGATGACTCGCGTAACACGCTCAGACGTGCGACCTCGGGGCGCGGCGGGAGGTACGCTCCGCGCGCAGGCTCTGGGTTAAACCCCCCGTGAACGCATGGGCGTGGCGATTCTGCGAAACTGGGAGCATGACCACCGGTTGCAGCCGCGCTCCACGAAGCGCCCTGAAGGCCCCCATGCAGCGCCTCATCACGGCCTTCTCCTCCGCGTTGCTCCTGCTCACGCTCATGGCGACTCCGGGCGTGGCGCAGGA
The DNA here is from genome assembly GCA_027592975.1 of Chloroflexota bacterium. The sequence continues at coordinate 1,513 of JAQCJS010000030.1, read as the reverse complement.
GTTCCCCCGCCTGGACGCACGCGTGGTGGATCAGACCGGCACCCTGAGCGCCGACGACCGCCGCCGCGCCGAGGACGCATTCCGCGATGTCGAGCAGCGCCAGGGTGTGCAGGTCTTCGGGCTCTTCGTGAACACCACCGGGAACACCACGGTACCGCGCTATGCCGAACAGGTGGCGGAGGCGAACGGGCTTGGCGGCAACGACGCGGTGATCCTGGTGGCCTGGCCGACCGCCGGTACGCGCTGTGGGTGGGGCCGCTTCTGGACGATGTGACCGCCGACGAGCTCGACGCGATCCTTGCGCGGCGCATCGAGCCGCGATTGCAGGCGGGACGCTGGGGCGACGCGCTCGCCGATGGCGCGCAGGGCCTTGGCGAGGCATACGCGGGCACGCTGCCGTCGAGTGCGGGCGGCGAGGCCAGCAGCGAGGATGGCGGAGGGAGCGGCTCCGGCGCGCTGACACAGGTGCTGCTCCCCGTCGGACTGGTGCTCCTCGGCGGGTTCTTCGTCGTGCGAGCGCTGGCGCGTCGCAAGCAACGCGGGACGGACGGCGCGGACGCCGCGCCAACGCCCCTGCGCGAGGTGGGCGACCTCTCGCGCGAGGCGAACGCGCTCCTCGTGGAGACGGACGAGGACGTGCGCCAGAACGAGCAGGAGCTCGGCTTCGCGGAGGCGCAGTTCGGCGCGGCCGAGGCAGAGCCGTTCCGCAGCGCTCTGGGCGAGGCCCGCGGCGCGCTGCATCGCGCCTTCACGCTGCGCCAGCAACTCGACGACGCGGAGCCGGAGAGCGAGGCTGATCAGCGCACAATGCTCCAGGAGATGATCACGCTGTGCGGCAGCGCGCAGGAGATCATGGACGACCAGCAGGAGCACTTCCAGCGGCTCCGCGACCTGGAGCGCGAGGCGCCCAGGCTGCTCGACGGCCTGCCGGACGCCGTGCAGTCGGTAGAGCAGCGGATCCCCAACGCCGAGCGCCAGCTTGCCACCGTGATAGCGGAGGCACCCGGCTCCGGCAAGGCGATTGCCGGAAACATCAGCGAGGCTCACAAGCGCCTGGTCGCCGCGAACGAGCTGATCGCCGGTGGGCGGGCCGCGTACGAGCAGGACGACCGGCCCGGGACGGCGCGCAGTGTGCGCGCGGCTCAGGATCTCATCGCCCAGGGAGGCTCGCTCCTCGACGCGATCGCGCAGCTCGACGCGCAGCTCACCGAGGCCCGTGACCGCGCTCCGGCACTGCGCGCGGACGTCGCCTCCGACATCGCAACCGCGGAGCGCATGCTGGACGAGCACCCCGACGCGGCCGTCCGCACACGGCTCAGCGCGCTGCGTGCGGCGCTCGACGCGGCGGGTGCGACTTCCCTCGACGTGATCGCCGAGTACCGCCGGCTGCAGGAAGCGGACACCACGGCGAACGACATCGTGGCTGCATCGAGTGCCGGCGTGGAACGCCGGCAGCGCGAGGATGCGGCGCTCCGGCTGGCACTCAGGACCGCGGAGATGCGCATCGAGCGGA
>JAQCJS010000029.1 GCA_027592975.1 Chloroflexota bacterium | reverse complement strand
CGGACGCGCAGCTCGCGGCGCTCGGGCCGGCGCTGCAGCAGGCGATCGACGTGGTGTCGCCGGGCCCGCGCGTGGTGCCGGGGGCGCTGGGCGAGAACGCGGCGCTGGTCGGCGCGCTGGGCGCCGCCTCGATCGTGGCGTACGAAGGAGAGCGATCCGCATGACCAGCCCCGAGACCCGCCGCGACAGTCATTCAACGGGAAAGGCCGGGAAGCCCGGCAGGGCGCAACCCGTACACATCCAGTTCAGCCGCGAGGACGTCGGCACGCTCCTCGGCACGCTCGGGTGGGTGCTCGGCGCGCTGCAGATCATGCGCGACCGCGGCCACGCCGAGCATGACGAGGAGTTCCACGAGCTCTACGACAAGCTCCAGCCGAAGCTGGATCGGATGCTGGAGCAGGTGAACCTGGCCCGCCGCGACTCCATGACGAAGCCGGAGTTCGAAGAGCAGATCGAAGCCGCCTACACCGACGTCCGCGAGGCGTTCGAAGCCTGGATCGAACTCACCGCGACCGACACCCTCTCCATGGCCGTCGCCACCCGCCTCGAAACGATCGCGGCGGAGGCGGAGGAACAGAAGGGCGAGGGGGAGAAGGCGGAGGGTGAGTAGACGACGTCACACACGAGGCAGCTCTGGGTACTGATCGTACTGATCATCCCCTGGCTGCCAGATCGCTCGGATCGAATTCGCTGGCACCGATCTCATGTAGTGGATTTCGGCAGCTATCGAACTTCGTCCCCCGGCGCTGAGCGCGAACACCTTCAGTAGGTCCGGGAAACACGTCCACGTCGCGTCCAGGTCTAGGTCTACCGCAACGATGCTCGGCCGACCAAGCTGACCGAGACGATCCCACTGCCTTCTGTCGAGGGACATGTAGATTCCCTCGCCACCCCAGGTGGACAGGAGCGGCCGAACTCCTGCCGGCTCCTCCCGCAGGACGTGGTCCCCGAGAATCAGGCACACACGCCCCTCGCGGTTCTCCGCCGCCCCTCTCGAGAAGGCGTGGTTGGCTAGGAAGAACTGGTGTTCGGTACTCGAGACAAGGCCGTCTTCGGCCGCTCTTGCCAGCCTCGCCTCGACCAGTTCTCTCGACAAGGCGGTGAGCCCGACGCGGAGGATGTCCGCGCGATCCTCATCGAGTAGGCGAGTCGCGTGATACGCCCGGACTCGGTACCGGCGGACCATCGAGTCGAAGAACACGACGTCCTCGTCCGGCAACCAGAGGTCTACCAGATCATCCGCCGAACCGCTCACCCGCCGAACCATCTCGCGAACATCGTCCGGCCACGTGGGAAAGTCGTCGAGGTCGATGATCCCTTCCTGCATCGCGCCCTCTCCCCTAGTACCCCCGGTACCGAGTCGCCAGCGGGAGGCGGCGGTCACGCCCGAAGGCGCGAGGGGTGATCTTCACGCCGGGGGGGGACTGGCGGCGCTTGTATTCGTTGCGGTTCACCATGTCGATGACGCGCTTCACGGTGGCTTCGTCGTGGCCGAGGGCGACGATCGACTCCAGTGAGAGGTCGTCCTCCACGTAGGCCTCGATGATCGGGTCCAGCACCTCGTAGGCGGGGAGCGAGTCGCTGTCGAGCTGGCCGGGGCGCAGCTCGGCGGAGGGCGGCTTGGAGATCGAGTTCTCCGGGATCACCTCGGACACCGTGTTGCGGTAGCGGGCGAGCTGCCAGACGAGCGTCTTGGGCACGTCCTTGATCACCGCGAAGCCGCCGACCATGTCGCCGTAGAGCGTGGCGTAGCCGCAGGCGTACTCCGACTTGTTGCCCGTGGTCAGCACCATGGATCGAGGCGTGTGGTTGGACAGCGCCATCACCAGCAGCCCGCGGATGCGCGACTGCACGTTCTCCCCGGCCGTGCCCGGATCGCCACTCCCGAACTCCTCGGCCAGGGTGCCCAGCGCGGCGGCGTGGATCGGCTCGATCGGCATCGAGACCATGCGGATGCCGAGGCGCTCTGCGAGGTCGACGGCGTCCGCGACGGAGCCCTCCGAGGAGTAGCGCGAGGGCAGCGACACGCCGGTGACCGCCTGCGGCCCGAGCGCGTCCACCGCGATCGCCGCGACGATCGCGGAGTCGATGCCGCCCGACAGCGCGACGAACACGCGCTCGAAGCCGGTCTTCTGCACGTAGTCGCGCGTACCGACGACCAGCGCGTTGTAGGTCTCCGCGAGCGAGTCGGGCGGCTCGACGCTGCGCGCGGGGAGGGGCGGGCGGGTCACCTCGGGATCCTCGGACACCCACACCTCGTCAGCGGGGACGTGCGTGCCCGCCTCGCGCATGCGACGGAGGCGGGAGTCGTGGAGCTGGCGCTGCACGATCGCCTCGATCGGGATGTCGCAGAGCACCAGATCCTCGACCATGCTGGCGCCTCGGGCGATCACCGCGCCGGTGGCATCGAAGACCAGCGAGTTGCCGTCGAAGACCAGTTCGTCCTGCCCGCCGACCTGGTTCACGTACACCAGCGCGACCGTGTTGTCCGCGGCGCGCGTCGCCAGCATGCGCTCACGGTCGCGCGTCTTGCCGGCGTAGAAGGGCGAGGAGTTGATGTTCACGATCACCTGAGCGCCCGCGACCGCCTCGTCGCTGATCGGGCCGGCGGGGTACCAGGCGTCCTCGCACACGGTGACGCCCACCTGGACGCCGGCGATCGTCACCACCAGCGGCGTGTCCCCGGGGTAGAAGTAGCGATCCTCATCGAACACGCCGTAGTTGGGCAGATGCTGCTTGTGGTAGACCGCCACGATCTGGCCGTCGTGCAGCACGGCGGCGGAGTTGTGGAGGTGCCGGTCGAACTCCACGCAGCCCACGATCAGCGCCGGCAGCCCGCGCGCCTCCTCCGCCAGCCGCTCGAGGCTGGCGTGGGCCTCCTCGATGAAGCTGGAGCGCAGCAGCTGATCCTCCGGGGGGTAGCCGGTGATCGCCAGCTCCGGGAACGCCACCAGATCCGCGCCGGCCTCCGCGGCGCGGCGGGCGGCGGCCAGGATGCGCTCCCGGTTCCCGTCCATGTCGCCCACGGTGGTGTTGATCTGGGCGAGCGCGACGCGAAGGGTGTTCAAGCGGGACTCCCGGGTGCTCGCGCCCGGCCGGCCGGTGCGCCTTGTTCGGACAGTAAGCGTACCAACTACGCAAAGTATCAGGCAGCGATGGTAGGAGCGCGGGCGCGAGGGCGTCAATTCCGCCCGCCGACCGCGACTGTGTCTCCCCGCCTTATCCCTCGCGCGGCCGTGCCGATGATAGATTGAGGGTGCCTCATCCGGCACCCGGCAACGCTGGGCTAGATGAGGTCACAGGGTGGCGGGAACGATGCTCTTCGGCCGGTCTGCACGAGGCGTCCTGGGACGGGCTCCGGTGGTCGCCGGGCACCTGCTCGCCGCCGCGCTGCTGGCGTTCACGCTCGTCGTCGCCTCGTCCCCCGGTCGCGCTGCCGCGGAGACGGCCGCGCCCGCCGACCCGTACCGGATGATCGTGATGCTGCAGATCCGGATGCCTCGCGGCGACATGACCTGCACGGGCTTCATGGTGGGCCCGCACACGGTCGCCACGGCGGCACACTGCCTCTACAACAAGGACATGGGCGGCTGGGCCAGCAGCACCTTCGTGACGCCCGGGCTGGACGGCGTGCACGCACCGTTCGCCACCGTCTGGGCGACCTCGTTCACCGTGAGCCCCGGCTGGGTGGACACGCAGGACCTGGACGCGGACTATGCCTCGATCACCCTGCCGACGGACGCGATCGGGCACGCGACCGGGTGGTTCGAGTTGGCGGCACCCTCGGACTTCCAGCTCTCGCGCGGGACGTTCCAGACCGCGGGCTACGGCGTGACCGCCCAGTACGGCACGCTCTGGCGCATGCCCGCGCCACAGCCGCTGGTCGATTAAGACGAGGACTTCCTGGCGTACGTGTGGGGCACGAGCTCCGGCGAGAGCGGCGCGCCGATCTTCGAAACCGGCGCAGACGCGCGCGTCCGCGCGGTAGGGCTGCTGAAGGGTGCCTACGGGCGCAGCAACGCCCGCGTGGAGTTCGCACTGCGGATGAACGCCTCGATCATCGACTTCTACCGCCAGCAGACCGCGCGCCCGGTCGCCGCGCCGGTGACGCAGCCGATCCCGACCATGTTCACCGCGGAGGCCGGCACCCCCGTCCGGGTCACCAGCCCCTCCACTCGCGTGGACGCCGAGACCGTCCTCCAGGCCTCGTCCGATCAGGTGCGGTGGATCAACGTCGCGGCGCAGCAGACGGACGAGCGAGGCATTGCGACCTACACGATCACGCCCACGGAGACTCGGTACTACCGCGTGGTCGTGCGGGGCGTGGGCACCGGCCGCGTGGGCCGCGGCTATGTCACCGCCCCCAGCGCCGCGGAGGTCTCGGCGTTCGCCAGCATCCCGCGGTACGCCACCACGCGCACCGCGTTCGCGGTGTACCTCGGCGGCACCACGGAGGATCTGGCGCGCGCGCTCCGCACGGCCGGTGCGGCGGCGGCGTGGGTGCAGGACGAGCACGGCGACTGGCACGTCTTCGTGCCGGGCGTGGGCTTCCTGAACGACGACTTCGAGCGAGCGTTTCCGCAGGGCCTGTCCGACGTCACCTCCATGACCCTGGTCGCGGCCTAGCGCGCGGCGGACGATTCCGCACGACGTAGCCCTCGGACGCCTGCTGCGGCACACTGGATGGCACGCGCCCCGCGCGCCACGTCGCGCCACGTCGCGCCGCCCGGAGGCCGAATGCTCAGCCCTGACCTGCTCCACGCCACCTCGGCGGCCGTCGTCACCCCGCACGGCGTGATCCCGCCCGGGATGCCGTGGTGGCAGGCCTGGAACTTCGATCTGTCCCTGGTCATCCCGGTGACGCTGCTGGGCTGGTTCTACCTGCGCGGGTTGCGGCGCTGGGATCAGCGCAGCCGCGAACATCCGTGGTGGCGCACGGCCCTCTTCTACGGCGGCCTCCTGATGTACCTGCTCGCGATGCAGTCGCCCATCGAGCGGCTGGGCAAGCACCACTTCTCGATGCACATGATCCAGCACGAGATGGTGATGACCTACGCGGTACCCATGATCCTCCTGGGCGCACCAACCACGCCGCTGCTCCGGGGCATCCCCGGGTGGCTGCGTCACGGGGTGGTACGCCCACTGGCGGCCACCTCCGGCGTGAGGATGGCCTACCGGGGGATCACGCACCCGGCGGTGACGATCATGGCGCTGACCTCCGTGGTGTGGGCGTGGCACCTGGCACCCGGCTGGTGGGAGGCGTCGCTGGTGGATCAGAAGATCCACGATCTCCAGCACGCCTCGTTCACCGCGGTCTCAGTGCTGTTCTGGTGGAACGTGATCGATCCGAGGCCGCTGCACTCCCGCATCCCGCACCTGCCGCGCCTGCTCTACATCTTTGGCGGTAGCCTGCCGAAGCACATCCTGGCCGCCATGGTGACGTTCGCCTCGCACACCTTCTACCCCACGTACGCGGAAGCGCGGCGCGTGATCCCGATCGACCCGGCCACGGACCAGCAGTTGGCCGGCCTGATCATGTGGGTGCCGAGCGAGGCGGCCACGCTGGGCGCGATGGCGATCGTGTTCTTCATGTGGCTGCGGATATCCGACCGCCAGCAGCGCCTGGCCGACGCGAAGCGACTGCGGACCAGCACCTGATCGCCTGGCCGCGCGCCGGCTCCCGGCCCGTCCGCGCACACAACAACGAGGCCCGGTCGGATGTCGACCGGGCCTGCTGCTGTTCGTGCGAGGGGGAGCGGGAGGTTAGTGCTTCGCCGGCGCCGGGCGCGTCCGCGGGAATGCCGCCCACCACGTCCGAGGTGTCAGTCCAGAAGATCGCCGTCAGTGCGAGGATCATCGCCGTGCCGAGGATCAGTCCGAAGGAGAAGAGCCGGGTGAGCAGCGGGTGTTCGAAGCGCAGGTGCATGAACATCGCCGCCACGACCGCGAACTTGAATGCCGACATGATGAAGAGCGCCGGCACGAGCAGCGCGCCGAGCATCTCCTCGTTGTACGACGCCCACAACTCCACAACCGTGACGACGGTCAGCACAAGGCCGATCATCACGTACTCGCGGATCGTGGTGGGCGGATGCTCGCCGTGGGACTGGGCGTGCGTCTGGTGGCTCATGGAACCTCTCCGATCCGTGCGGCTGCGGGCGGTCGCCTGGACTAGTGCGGAATCAGGTAGATGATCGTGAAGATCACGATCCAGACCACGTCAACGAAGTGCCAGTAGAGCCCGGCCAGGTCAATGTGCAGCGCGCGGTCCTTGCCCAGCCCCGTGCGCCGGTTGGACGCCATCAGCATGGACACCAGGTAGAGCACGCCCACGCCTACGTGGACGCCGTGGAACCCCGTGAGCACGAAGAACGACGAGCCGAACTGGTTGGTGGTCAGGCCCAGGCCGTAGTGCACCACGAACTCGTAGAACTCGTAGACCTGGAAGCCCAGAAAGCCGGTGCCCAGCACGATCGTCGCCAGCAGCATGAGCTTCATCATGCCGAGCCGGCCGTGCTGCGCGCCGTAGACCGCCAGCACCATCGTCAGCGAGCTCATCAGCAGGACGAACGTGCTGGCGGAGGTGATCGGGATGTTCAGGACGTCGCGCGGCGTGGGTCCGACCAGCGACTCACCCTGGAAGATCAGGTACGTGGAGATCAGCGCGCCGAAGAACATGCACTCGGACGCCAGAAAGATCCACATCAGCATCTTCCGGTTGTCGATCCCGGTGGTGGTGTGATGTTCCGTCGCGTGGGGCTGGGTCTCGTGCGTGGCTGCTGCCATTCCTGACTCCTGAACGCGGGCCGTGCTGGCTCCTCGATCGCCGACTATGCGGGTCGCCTAGTCGGTGGGCTCCAATGCCCAACCCCAGATGCCGTACACGCAGATCATCACGCCCAGCGCCGCAATCGCCAGCGTCGACAGCGCGCCGACCGCGATCAGCAGCACGCCGAGCGCCAGGATCAGCGGGAAGTACGAGGGAGGCGGCATGTGGATGTGGTTGTGCTCCGGAACCGGCGGCGGCGCGATGCCGTGGTCGCGGTTGTACCAGAGCGGGTCGCGGTCGCGGACCTCCGGGATGACGTCGAAGTCGTGCGCCGGCGGCGGCGACGAGGTCGCCCACTCCAGCGTCGCGCCGCCCCAGGGGTCGTCACCGGCGTCCGCAGGCTTGCGCATGGTCACGAAGAAGTTCCATGCGAAGACCAGCACACCGATGCCCAGCACGTACGAGCCGACGGTCGCCACCATGTTCCACGTGTCCCAGCCCAGATTGGCGTCGTACGTGTAGATGCGGCGCGGCATCCCGGCCAGGCCCAGGAAGTGCATCGGGAAGAACGTGAGGTTCATGCCAATGAACATCAGCCAGAAGTTGAGCTTGCCCAGGCCTTCGTCCAGCATCCGGCCGGTCATCTTCGGGAACCAGAAGTAGAAGCCCGAGAAGATGCCCATGATCGCGCCGCCGAAGAGCACGTAGTGCAGATGCGCGACCACGAAGTACGAATCCTGATGGTGGCTGTCCACCGGCGGCGAGGCGTGCATGACGCCGGAGATGCCGCCGATCGTGAACAGCGCGATGAACGCGACCGAGAAGTAGGTGGCGGTGACGAAACGGATGTTCCCGCCGTACATCGTGCCCAGCCAGTTGAAGATCTTGATGCCGGTCGGGATGCCGATCGCCATGGTGCTCGCGGTGAAGACCACCTGCGGGACGGGCGCCAGTCCGGTGGTGAACATGTGATGCGCCCACACGCCGAAGCCCATCACACCGATGGCCGCACCCGCAAAGACGATCGCGGAGTAGCCGAAGAGCGGCTTCCTGGACATCACCGGAAGCACCTCAGAGATGATGCCCATGGACGGCAGGATCAGGACGTACACCTCTGGGTGACCGAAGAGCCAGAAGATGTGCTGCCAGAGGATCGCGTCGCCGCCGGTCGCGGGGTTGAAGAACGAGGTGCCCCACACACGGTCGAAGTAGAGCTGCAGCAGGCCCACGGTCAGGATCGGCAGCGACAGGATCAGCAGGAACGCGACGAACAATACCATCCAGATGAAGACGGGCAGTCGCATCATGGACATGCCGGGCGCGCGCATGTTGATGATCGTCACCGCGAAGTTCAGCGAGGCGATCAGGGAGGACAGGCCGAGCGCCAGCAGGCCCACCACGTAGAAGGTCATCCCGGAGCCAACGGAGTACTGCGGCGCGCTCAGCGGAGCGTAGGCGAACCAGCCGCCGTCCGGAGCGCCACCGATGAGGAAGCTGCTGTTCAGCAGGATGCCGCCGGAGAGGAAGATCCACAGCGACAGCGCGTTGAGCCGCGGGAACGCAACGTCACGCGCGCCAATGTGCAGCGGGATGAAGTAGTTGAAGAAGCCCGCGCCCATGGGCATCACGCCCAGGAAGATCATGGTCAGCGCGTGCATGGTGAAGAACTGGTTGTAGCGCTCCGCATCCAGCACCATGCCGTTCGGCACGGCCAACTGCGTGCGAACCAGCACCGCCTCCAGGCCTCCGAGGAGGAAGAAGAGGAAGCCCGCGATCATGTACACCACGCCGATGCGCTTGTGATCCACGGTGGTCAACCATGACCACAGCCCGCTGCCTTCCTGCGTGTAAGTCCTCGCGCCGAGTGCGGTGGCCATCTAGCAACCTCCAACCGCGCGGCACCCCTGCTGGGCCCGTGCGTTCTGGGTCGTGGTGTCGAACGTCCGGTCGAACAGCGTCTGGACGAGCAGCGTCGCGGCGACCACGGTTACTTCAACTCCCCGAGGTAGGCGACGAGGCGATCCAGCGCCTCGGGCGACAGGTTGAGGTTCGGCATCAACGCGCCGGGCTTCATGGCGGGCGGGGTGGCCAGCCCCTTCC
>JAQCJS010000028.1 GCA_027592975.1 Chloroflexota bacterium | reverse complement strand
CCCAGCCGCTGGATCGCGCTGGACGCGGCCGCCAAGGCGCAGCGTGGAGAGTCGTTCCGCTTCGAGTCGTCCATGGCGAAGCTCCTCTGCACGGAGGCGGCCGGCCGCGTGATCGACCGCTGCATGCAGATCCACGGCGGTCTGGGCATGGCCAAGGACATGCCGTTCGAGCGCTGGTACCGTGAGGTTCGCATCCGCCGCATCGGCGAGGGCACCTCGGAGATCCAGCGCGTCGTCATGGCCCGCGACCTGCTGAACGTCCGCTCGGGCAGCTAGGCTCGATCCGGCAAGTGGGGCGCCCTGCGGGGCGCCTCGCCATATTGGAGGGGATTCATGACCGTCGATTTCAGCGTCAACGACAAGATCGCGACGCTCACGCTCAACAACCCGGAATCGCTGAACGCGATGAACCCGGAGATGTACCGGCTCCTGTCCGAGTACTGGGTCGAGGTGCGCGACAACCCGGACATCTGGGTCGCCATCATCACCGGCGCCCCGCAGCCCGACCGCCCCGCGGAGAAGCAGGTCTTCTGCGCCGGCGCGGACCTGAAGAACGCCGTCCGCCACGCCGTCCGCGACGACCCCGGTGCCGACAACTACAAGTTCTGGCAGACGCAGGAGGGCCTCCTCCTCAACCGCGGCCTCGAGGTGTGGAAGCCCGTGGTCGCCGCGGTCAACGGCCTCTGCCTGGCCGGCGGCATGACCCTGCTCATGGGCACGGACATCCGCATCGGCTCCGAGTACTCCTCGTACGACCTGTCCGAGGTCAAGCGCGGCATCCTGCCCGGCAACGGCGGCACGCAGCGCACCGCGCGTCAGCTCCCCTACCCGGTGGCGATGGAAGTCCTGCTCGCCGGCAAGCGCCTCACCGCGGAGCGCGCCGCGCAGCACGGCCTGATCAACGAGGTCGTCCCGCACGACCAGGTGATGGCTCGCGCGCAGCAGTACGCCGAGGACCTCCGCGCGATGCCGCCGCTGGCGGTTCGCGCGATCAAGGAGCTTGCCACCCGCGCGCACAACGGCCTGCCGCTGTCGGAGGGCCTGCGCCTGGAGGGCGCGATCAGCACCGTGCTGCACAACACCGACGACGCCAAGGAAGGCCCTCGCGCGTTCGCGGAGAAGCGGCAGCCAGTCTTCCGCGGCCGCTAGGCGTGGCGTCACGCTGGCTGGAGATGCATGTGCATACGCGAGCCGGCTCTGCCGACTCAAGCATCACGGTCGATGCCCTCGGCGAACGCGCGCAAGCGGCGGGCGTCGAGGGGATCGTCGTGGCTGAGCACTTCCGGGTGTGGTCAGACTGGGAGCGGGAGGCGTTCCTCGACCGGTGGGGCATCCGTGTCTACCGGGCGATGGAGGCGACGACCGACATTGGCCACATCCTGCTGATCGGGGCTCCTCCGGGCTACTCTCCGGCCAGTGACAGCCGCGCGCTGCTGAACAAGGCGCGCGCGGAGGGGATCTTCACGGTCCTCGCCCACCCGTTCCGCTTCCACTTCGACGCGGTGCATTCTGGCAGTCGCCCGGCGTTCCCCCAGGGCGCAACTCCGGAAGAACTGGCCGCCAGTGAAATCTTTTCGCTGGTGGACGCCGTAGAGATTGAAAACGGGGGTTGTAACGACCGTGAGAACGCCATGGCGGCTGCGGTCGCCGAGGTGTGCGGACTTCCAGTCACCATTGGCAGCGACGCTCACCACGTCCACGAGATCGGCCGCATTGTCCTTCCCGTCCCGGAAATCCCGGCTGACGACAAGGAACTGGTCGACTTCATTTCCGGACTGACCCTCAGGGACGTGATGTCCGGCGAGCGGAAGCCACTGCAACCGCTCAACGGGCACGAATAGGACGGAACCATGTACCGATACCTGCTCAGCCGCCTAGGACTTCTCGCCGTCAGCCTGGTTGGGCTGAGCATACTGGTATTCATCCTCCTGCGGGTCGTGCCGGGGGACGCGGCCGTGTTCCTGGCGGGGGCGGACAACTCGAACCAGGAATACGTGGATCAGATCCGAGCGGAACTGGGTCTCAGCGACCCGATGGCGATCCAGTACCTGCGGTGGGTGGGCTCCGCGCTGAGAGGCGACATAGGCGAGTCCCTCTTCACGCGGGAGTCGGTGGTCTCTGCGCTCGCCTCGCGGATGCCCGTATCCGCGGAGTTGGGCATCCTGTCCCTGGCACTGGCGGTGGTGATCGCGCTTCCCGTGGGGATCATCTCCGCGTTGAAGCAGGACACGTGGACGGATCAGTCGCTCCGGTTCCTGAGCATCATCAGCCTTGCCTTGCCGAACTTCTGGCTGGGCACCATGGCGATCGTCTTTGGCTCCGCGTACCTCAACTGGATCCCGCCGGTGGGGTATGAGCCGTTCTGGAGCTCGCCGTGGGTGAACATCCAGCAGTTCATGATTCCCGCTGTCATCCTCGGCACGAGCCTATCCGCATCGCTCGTGCGAATGCTGCGGTCGTCCATGCTGGAAGTGCTGCGCGAGGACTACATCCGGACAGCCCGCGCAAAGGGCCTGGACACGATGTCCGTGGTGCGACGGCACATGCTGAAGAACGCCATGATCCCCGTGGTCACGCTCTTCGGCATTCAGGCGGGCACCATTGTGGGCGGCACCGTGATCATTGAGAGCATCTTCAACTTGCCTGGGATGGGCCGCCTGGTGATCGAAGCGATCAGCCGGCGGGACTACCCACTGGTGCAGGGCCTCGTCATGGCGTTCGGCACGTTCATTCTGTTGGTGAACCTGGTGACGGACATGGTCTACGTCTGGCTCGACCCGCGAATCAGCTACCGCTAGCGCAGTGTTCGTAGACTAAGCCGCATCCGCTTCGACGCGACTCGAAGAGAAAGCAGGGACGCAATGGCAACCGGTGGAACGGCAGCGCTGCCGCAGTCCGGCGGCTTCGGGATTCTGGGCGACGCTGTTCGCCCGATCCTCTCCACGCTCAGGCAACTCCGTCGGAAGCCGATGGGCCTGATCAGCCTCATCCTGCTGATCATCGTGATCACGGTCACGGTGTTCGCCGAGTGGATCGCGCCGTACGGCATTGACGAGGCGACCGATCGCTTCGCGCAGCCGCCTTCGCTGACCAACTGGATCGGCACGGATCACCTCGGCCGTGACGTACTGACCCGCGTGATCTACGGCGGGCAGGTGTCGCTGCGCGTCGGCATGGTGGCCGTCGTCATCGGCCTCGGGATCGGCATCATCGTCGGCGTGCTCTCCGGGTACGTCGGTGGCTACGTGGACATGTTCTTGCAGCGCATCGTCGACATCCTGATGGCGGTGCCGAACATCCTGCTCGCGCTCACGATCGTCGCCTCGTTCGGTGCCGGCATGTGGAACGTCACGTTCGCCGTGGCGATCGGCATCGCACCACGCGCCTCCCGCGTGGTCCGAGGGAGCACGCTCGCCGTGCGCGGGATGCCATACATCGAGGCGGCGGAATCGCTGGGCATGACATCGCTCCGCCTCATGGCGCGGCACGTCCTGCCGAACATCATGGCCCCGATCATCGTCATCGCCTCCATCCAGTTGGGCGTTGCGATCATCGTGGAGGCGTCCCTGTCGTTCCTGGGCCTGGGCGTCCCGCTGAACGTGCCGACGTGGGGCAACATGCTCAGCGGCGCCGGCCTGCGGTATATGATCCGCGCGCCGTGGATGGCGATCGCGCCCGGCCTGGCCCTGACGATCGTCGTGGTCGCGCTGAACCTCTTCGGCGACTCGCTCCGCGACATCCTGGATCCGCGTCTGCGTGGCTCGCGAGGCAGCGGCCACTAGCGACTCAGCCGCCCCTTCGTCCCCGGTTGAATGCGTACAGCGGCGCCGGAGCAATCCGGCGCCGCTGCCGTTGTGGAGAGGTCGCTTCTTCGTGCGGCCTGGCACGAATGCAGGATAACTAATGTAATACGGTGTCCCCGGCGGTAAGCGGTCTCCCGGCCGTGACTCGCCGCCGGAGGGAGCAGCATCGCGATGGTAGGGATGTCAGGCAGATGGTCCGGAGCGGCGGTCAGCCGCCGTCGGATGATCCGAGGGTCGGCGGCTGGGCTTGCGGGCCTGGGCGCGGCGGCGCTGATCGGTTGTGGTGGTGGTGACGGTGGTGGAACCGCCTCGCCCACAGCGGCGCCGCCGGGCAAGACCACCGGTGCGCCGCAGGCGACCACCGCTCCGGCGGCCAAGAAGATGGGTGGCGTCCTCAAGACCTCCATCGTCGGGGATCCGCCGGGCTGGGGCCTCTTCCAGGCGGCCGGCATCACGGTCGGCGTGGGCAGCCACGCCTACGACAAGCTGACTGACGTGGCCACCGGCCCCGGCAAGGACGGTTTCAGCGTGGAGGTGGTTCCGTCGATCGCCACGGCGATCCCGGAGCAGCCGGATAACACCACGTACATCTTCAAGATCCGCCAGGGCGTGAAGTTCCACAACGTGGCGCCGGTGAACGGCCGCGCGATGACCGTGGAGGACGTCAAGGAGTCGATCGACAGGCTGCGCGGGCACCGGCAGTGGAAGAACGACTACAAGGCTGTCACCGAGGTGACGGCGGTGGACGCCACCACGCTGCGGATCAAGACGTCCACGCCGTACGCGCCGCTGCTGAACTTCTCCTCCGGTCACTACGGCTGGCGCATCCACCCGAAGGAGATCGTCACCGCCGACAGCAAGGGCGACCACGAGAAGGCGCCGATCGGCACCGGCCCGTTCATCCGGACGCAGTGGAGCCAGGGTTCGAAGATCGTCTTCAAGAAGAACGCTGAGTACTGGAACAAGGGCAAGATCAACCTGGACGAGATCCAGTATCTCGTGATCCCGGACCAGGCGGCCATGTCCGCGGCGTTCCGCACCAAGCAGATCGACCTCCTCACGGTCCCGCTGGGTGCCTCGCTGAACCAGGACCTGCGCAAGGCCGTGGGCAAGGAGGCGACCGAGCAGGCCGCAAACGGCAACAGCGCGTGGATCTCAATGAACCACACCAAGCCGCCGTTCAACGACGTGCGTGTGCGCCAGGCGATCGGCCTGCTGTACAACCGAAACGCAGAGGTCGCGTCCGTCCACCTGGGCGACGCTGACCCCTACGGCACTGCGCTCCTGCCCCACCCTGAAGCGCTCAAGCCGAAAGACCTGCCAGACATGTTCAAGTTCATGAAGCACGACGTGGCGGAGGCGAAGAAGCTCCTGGCCGCGGCGGGGCACCCGAACGGCTTCAAGACCGAGATCGTCGTCTGCCCGCAGTACTTCACGAACGGGGGCTACCGGGACTCGTCCGAGCGCATCGTCGGCGACCTGAAGCTGGGCGGCGTTGATGCCACCATCAGGTCGATCGAGTACGGCGTCTGGATCAAAAGCGTCTACCGGCCGCCGTTCAACTTCGAGGGCATCCTGTGGGGCCCCGGCCGCTACTACTCGGATCCGGATCCGTACGTGGCCTACTGGCTGCACCCGAAGGGCATCGCCAACCAGAGCCGCGTCAACGACCCGGCGATGACGGCGCTGGTCGAGAAGCAGGCGATCCAGACCAACCCGAAGGAGCGTTGGGAGACGCTCCGTGAGATCCAGAAGCTCGAGGCGAAGAACGCCCACTACATCTGGCGTGCTACCACTCGGTCCTCGCAGTGGGCCCAGAAGAGCGTCAAGGACTACTCACGTCACGAGGGTTACGACAACCGCGAGATGTGGCACGTCTGGAAGGACGCCTAAACCGCATTCGATCGCGATCGATCGCGCTAGTGCATTCACAGAAGGCGCCGGGTTTCCCCGGCGCCTTCTGCGTCCCCGGACGTCCCGATGCGTCGCGCGGGAACCGAGGCGGCGCGGGCAACGCCCGGCGGTGCAATCACGCTGTTTGTAGTGGCGTCGCCGCGCGCGTCCTAGCGTGTGCGTCGCCGCCGCGCGCCTGGTCCAAGGTGACGCCGCGCGGCATGCTTCGCGGCACGCGGTCACGCTCTCACGACACTCACACTCACGACACTCACACTCACGACATTCACAACGAGGTGCACGGTGGCAGGTCTTCTCGCAGGCAAGGTCGGTCTGGTCACGGGCGCAAGCCGCGGCATCGGACGGAACATCGCGGTGGAGCTGGCGCGCGAGGGCGCGGACGTGGTGATCGCCGCGCGCACGGAGACGGAGTCCGACCCGCGCCTCCCCGGCACGATCCACACCGTCGCGGAGGAGTGCCGCGCCCTCGGCGTGCGCGCGCTGCCCGTGGTCTGCGACGTCACGAAGGAGGAGTCCATCACCGCGCTGTTCGAGGCGGCGGCGAAGGAGTTCGGCCACGTCGACATCGTCGTGAACAACGCCGGGCTGAACTTCCCGGGCAACTTCCAGGAGCTGTCGATCAAGCGCTGGGACCTGCTGTGGCAGCTCAACGTGCGCGGCACCGTGGTCGCCTCGAAGCTCGCGCTCGAGTCGATGCTCCCGCGCGGCACGGGCACGATCGTGAACATCTCCAGCGTGGGCGCGGACCACGCCGGCAAGAACAGCAGCGCGTACGCGGTGACGAAGCAGGCGGTGCGCAAGCTGGCGCAGGCCGTGGCCGCCGACTACGGCGACCAGGGCATCCGCTCCTTCTCGCTCTCCCCGACCGCCGTGGTCTCCACCCCCGGCCACCGCTACGTCCGCGGCGCGAGCGCGATCCCGCCAGAGCGCGCCGAGGCCGAGCACGTGATGGGCCGCGCCGTGGTCTGGATGGCCAGCGCGGACGACGCCGTGAACTTCAACGGCGGCCACTTCTACAGCATCCCCCTGGTCGCCGAGAAGATGCGCGAGGACACCACGTGGGACGGCCTGCGCAAGCTGCAGGAGACCGGCAAGGCCACCGCGCCCTAGCGCTCCTCGCACACACCGCCCGATCCGTGATGGCGACTGCGCGCGGCCAGGGGTAGCGTGCGGCGCATGGCTGCCAGCGCTCCGATCCAGGGTCCCGCGCGTCCTCGTGTCTTCTACGGGTGGTACATCGTCGCGGCGGCGGTGGTGGCGCAGCTCGTGTCGTCCTCCACGCAGGCGTACGCGGGCGGCGTGTTCCTGACGCCGATGACGGACGACCTCGGCTGGTCGCGCGAGTCGTTCTCGATCGTGCAGACCGTGTCGACGGTGGTGACGGGACTGCTGGGTCTGGTCATCGGCACCACGCTCGACCGTCGCGGCCCGCGCCTGCTGATGATCGCCGGATCGGTGATCGGGGGTGCGGCGCTGATCGCCACCAGTCTCGTGCAGGAGCCGTGGCAGTTCTACCTCGTGCGTGGAATCGCCTCGGCTGCGGGGACGGCGATGATCGGCAACCTGGTCGTCAACGTCACGCTGGCGAAGTGGTTCGTCGCGCGGCGCGGGCTGGCGATCGCGATCGCGGCCGCCGGCATCTCCTCGGGCGGCGTCGTCGCCGTGCCGCTGGCGATGTTCATCGATGCGGCCGGGTGGCGCGAGGCATGGGTGCTGCTGGGCGTGCTGGTGTGGGTGCTCATGGCGCCGACGGTGCTGGTGATGCGCGCCGCGCCGGAGCGCTACGGGCTGACGCCGGACGGCATGTCGTCCGAGCAGGCAACCGCCTTCGCCGCGAGGAACGGCCGTGCCACGGCGGCGACGGAGGTGCAGTGGACGCGCGCGCTGTGGCTGGTGATCCTCGCCTTCGGGATCGCGGGCATCGGCTACGGGGCGATGCTGTTGCACCTGGTCCCGTTCATGACGGACGGCGGCATCCCGCGACCGCGCGCGGCGCTGATCTTCAGCGGCTTCGCGTGGACGGCGATGGGCGCGAAGTTCGTGTGGGGCTGGCTGATGGATCGGTACCACGCGCGCTACCTGAGCGTGGTCAGCTTCCTGATCTCCGCGGTCACCATGGTCAGTCTCGCGCCGGCGCTGGGCACGCAGAACGAATGGGTGATGCTGGCGGTGATGATCGCGTACGGCACGGGCGTGGGCGGCATCCTGCCGCTGCAGGAGACGGTGTGGGCCTCGTACTTCGGGCGCGCGCACCTCGGATCGATCCGAGGGATCGCGATGCCGTTCACGATCGTCTTCGGCGGCGCGGGGCCGGTGCTGGCGGGGGCGCTGTACGACTGGGCGGGTGACTACGTGCTGGCGTTCAGCGCGTTCGCCGCGTTCCAGTTCTTCGGCATCGCGCTGATCCTCCTCGCGCGCCCGCCGAAGAGGCCGGAGTCCGCGCAGCCGGAGGCGGCGTAGCGCGCTAGAGCTTCGTGCGGAGCAGCGTGGGGGTCGAGGGTTTGGGGCTGCCGCCGGTGGGTTCGACGGTCACCGCGACTTCCTCGCCGCGGTGGAGCGTGAACTCGAAGTCGCCCTTCCACCAGCCGCGGGCGTTCGTGTTGCAGGAGCCGAGGCTCAACCACTTGCCGTCGCGGATCGCCCAGACCTGGTACTGGCGCCCCTCCGGCAGTGTCTCGATTCCGTCCATCGTCACGGTCACGCGGTCCGTGCCCTCGATGCCCGCGAAGCGCACGAGCTGGCCGGTGGGGCTGCGCATCTCGTAGGAGTAGCGCACGGCGGGCTGGGAGGCGGGCGCGTTGCGCGTGCCGGCGATCCAGCCCGCGCCGAACATCACGATCGCGATCGTCGCGGCCATGCCCACCAGCCACCACCTGCCCTCGCGCCCGGGGGCGAAGCGCGACCACGCGGCGGGCGCGCGTCTGCCGTTGCCGCGCTCGGGCTCCTCGATCTCCTCGATGTCGTCGAGGGCGTCGTCGGCGTCCAGCATGTCGTCGGGACCGAGGGCGTAGAGCGGCATCGGCCCGGCGGCGGCGCGGACGCGGTCGCGCAGCTGGGCCGATGCCGCGGCGTCGTCCAGCAGCGCCAGCGCCATGCCGGTCGCGCGCAGATCCACCAACTCGTCGTCATGGTCGCGGCAGGCGGCCAGGTGCTCGTCCACCTGCTGTATCTCGTGCGTGTCCAGCGCGTCCAGCGTGTACCCGGCGAGCAGGTCGCGGATCTCGTCGCAGGTCATCGCTGCACCTCCGTCCGGAGGG
>JAQCJS010000027.1 GCA_027592975.1 Chloroflexota bacterium | reverse complement strand
TCAGCCGCCACTCCGCGGCCGCTGCGTTGGCGCGCACCTGTTCCGGCTTCGTCGCCCCGGCGATCACGCTGGCGACGTACGGCTTCGTGGCGAGCCACGAGAACGCGAGCTCCAGCAGCGTGTGACCGTGCGCCTGCGCGAACTCGTCCAGCCGCTGCGCGACGGCCAGGTTGCGCTCCGTGAAGAACCTGTCCGTCTGCATGCCGGGCGAGGCGAGGCGCGTGCCGGCGGGGGCCTCCTGACCGGGGCGGTACTTGCCGGTGAGCATGCCGCTGGCCAACGGGTAGTACGGCAGCAGGCTCTGCCCGTAGCGCTCGATCGCTGGGATGTGCTCCGCCTCCACCTCGCGGTTGAGCAGGCTGTACTCCACCTGCGAGGAGACGAAGGGGACGAACTGGTTCATGCGCGAGGTCAGCTCCGCCTCTGCGACCTGCCAGCCCGCGTAGTTCGAGGAGCCGATGTAGCGGACCTTGCCGGAGGAGACCAGGTCGTCCAGCGCGCGCAGCGTCTCCTCGATCGGGGTGTTGGGGTCAGGACGGTGCATCTGGTAGAGGTCGATGTAGTCGGTCTGGAGACGGCGCAGGGAGTTCTCCACGGACTCCATGATCCAGCGGCGGGATCCGCCGCGGTGCATGGGGGCCTGGTCGAACGGGTTGCCGAACTTGGTGGCAATGACCGCCTCGTGGCGGCGGCCCTTCAGCGCCTGCCCGAAGAACGTCTCGGACTTGCCCTGGCCGCCGTAGATGTCGGCCTCGTCGAACAGGTTGATGCCCAGGTCCAGCGCCTCGTTCACCACGAGCGCGGTGGCGTCCGCGTCCATGCGGCCGCCGAAGTTGTTCGTGCCGATGCCGACGATCGAGACCTGCAGGCCAGAGCGGCCGAGGTGGCGGTATTCCATCCGGAGTCCCCTTCCAGGGTGCCGCGGTGCGGCCGCGGGCGAGCCATCCCGAGGCGGCTCGTCCGAGCGCAGGCGCACCGACATGTGCTGTTGAGCGCGCCGAGTATACCCCGGTGGGGCAGCACGAAGCCCCGCCGGCGGGCGGGGCTTCGTGTCCGGTCAGCCCGTCTGGTCAGCTGGCGGAACGGCTAGTCGTTGTTGATCTTCTTCTTCGCCATCTCGCGCTCCGCCTTGAAGGCGGCCTGCTTGGCGCGCTCCTCCGTGCGGGTGCCCTTCGTGACCGCCATGCGCTTGCGGATGTCCTGCTCCTTGCGGACGGTGTCATCGATCACGCGCGCGCGGATCTCCGGGTCGACGTGCTTCTTCGCCTCCTGCAGCAGCTCGTAGGTCTCGATGTCCTCGATGCTGGGGCGCTCGGTCGGCTCGGGCGGGCTGAGCTCCGGGTGGGTGTAGCCGTCGCTGGGGCCGGAGATCGGCGCGGAGACGCGCTTGCCGAAGTGGTAGTAGGAACCGTCGTCCGGCAGCCGCCGCGGGTAGCCCTCGCGGTAGATGAAGGCGGCGAACTCCTTGGAGACGATGCGCTTCGCGTCCGCGTCGCACTCGGGGCACGGCTGGTCGGTCGAGGCCTGCTTCGCGGGGCGCAGCAACTCGAAGACGCCGTTGCAGTCGGCGCAGTAGTACTCGTAAAGCGGCATAGGTAGTCCCTCCCCCTGTCCCGTTAGTCTACTCGACCCGCGGCGCCCCCGGCGCGGAGCAGTGCCGCCCGGTACGCCTCGTACGTCGCGGCGTCGAAGCAGGCGAACACCACGCGCCCCGGCACCGCCTCCACGGCGAGGTGCCCGCGCACCTCGCGCAGGACGATGGGCAACGCACGTTCGATCGGGAAGCCGAACGCCCCGGTGGCGATCGAGGGGAAGGCGACGCTGCCGGCGCCCAGGTCGCGCGCGTGCATCAGCGCGTGGCGGTAGCACTCCGCCAGCGTCACGTCCTCGCCCCGGCGTCCGCCCTGCCAGACGGGGCCGACCGTGTGGATCACCCACTTTGCGGCCAGGTCGTACCCGCGCGTCACCTTCGCCTCGCCCGGCTCGCAGCCGCCCAGCAGGCGGCACTCCGCGAGCAGCCGAGGCCCGGCAGCGCGGTGGATCGCCCCGTCCACGCCCCCGCCGCCCAGCAGCGTGGAGTTGGCGGCGTTCACGACGGCGTCCACCTCGAGCACGGCGATGTCGCCGCGCACGACCTCCACGCGATCCAGCCAGCGAGCCCCGAGCGTCATCGCGCCCTCCGTGCCTCGATCTTATGTCGCAACGGATGCCTCGAGGAAGCCCACCGCCACGGTGGGCGCGCGCGTATCCGGCGATCTCGATAGGATGCGGTCGGAGGTACCGACCGTGAAGCCACACGCCGCCAAGGGCGACTACGAAGCCGCGTTCAAGGGGTTCACCTACCCGATCTCTCGCGCCGCCGTCTTCACGCGCGGTCGCGACAAGGGCGGCCTGGACCGCGAGGTCGGCTATGTCCTCTCGCTGCTTCCGGAAGGGAAGTTCAGCAGCGAGGACGAGCTGAAGGAGGCCGTGCGTAACGTCTACCGCGCGCAGGGCGTCGAAGAGGTCGCACTCCCGCTGTAGCGCTCCCCGCACCCAGGACATGCGAAGGGGCTCCCTCACGGGAGCCCCTTCCTGCGTCCATCCGGTAGAGGTGCCGCGGTCTACGAGTCGATCGAGACGAGCTGGATCTCGAAGTTCAGCGCCTGGCCGGCTAGTTCGTGGTTGGCGTCCACGGTGACGCCCGCGGGCTCCACCTTCGTGACGGTCGCGGGACGGCCGCCCAGCGAGACGCGCTGGCCGACGGCGAGCCCCTGGGGCGCCTGGTCGGCCGGGACGGTGACCACCAGGTCGTCGCGGCGCTCGCCGTAGGCGTCCTTCGCCTCCATGCGGACCTTCACGCTCTTGCCGACCTCCAGATCGGTCACGGCGCGGTCGAAGCCGGCGATCACGTCGCCGGCGCCCACGGTGAACTGCAACGGCTCCCGACCCGCCGAGGAGTCGAACTGCTTGCCGTCGTCCAGCGTGCCCGTGTAGTGGACGGACACCTTGTCCCCTGCCTTGGCCATGCGGCCCTCCTGTCCCGCTCGAGCCGTTGGGCTTGAGCCCGCAGCCTGTCCAGCCGCCGGCGGGGCGGGCGTGTCCGGTGTGCTGTTGCACCCCGCGAGCAGCGCGAGCGCGGCAAGCGCACCCACGAGCACGGTTGCCCGGCCCATCCCGGCGAGTCTGCCGACCCCCAAGTTCTTCATGGATCCACGGTATCGCAGCCGGGCCGCATCGTCCCCCGGCGGCGGCGAGGGTGCGCCCACGTGACGGCAGCGCCCGGACGCGCGTAGGCTCGTGCGCATGGCACGCGATCCGCTGAACCTGTTCTGGCTCGACCTGGAGATGACCGGGCTGGAGCCGGATCGCCACGTGATCATCGAGATCGCCTCGCTCGTCACGGACGCGAACCTCGAGATCCTCGCGGAGGGGCCGGTGCTCGCGATCCGGCGCACGGCCGAGCAGCTTGCGCTGATGGACGCCTGGAACCAGGGCACGCACAGCGCCTCCGGCCTGCTCAAGCGCATCGCGGAGGACAGCGTGGAGATCGAGGAGGCGGAGCGGGAGACGCTCGCTTTCATGCGGAAGTGGGTGGTGAAGGGCCAGTCACCCCTCGCGGGGAACTCCATCGCCCAGGATCGCCGCTTCCTCCGCCGCGAGATGCCGAAGGTGGACGCCTACCTGCACTACCGGAACGTGGACGTAAGCACCGTGAAGGAGCTGGTCCGCCGCTGGTACCCGAACCTGAAGCCGCCCGAGAAGAAGCAGGCGCACCAGGCGCTGGACGACATCCGCGAGAGCGTGGAAGAGCTGCGATGGTACCGCCAGCACATCTTCCTGCCGCCCGCCGCGGTAGCCCCTCCTCCTGCGGAGCCCTCCGACCCGCCCGGCGCGAAGTAGGCCCTGCGGAACGCGCCGAGGCGTGCCGATACTTCCGGCAAGGCGACTGGCAGTCGCCCGGGGAGTGCAGGGGTCATGAGCGCGTCTCGCAACCTGGCCGAGGATGAGATCCCCGTCTCTGCCACGGGCAAGGGTGGCCCCTCCACCCATGTGACCGTGGCCGCGCTCATGTCCCGCCCCCTGATCACGATCGCGCCGGACGCCCAGCTCTGGCAGGCGCGGGCGACCATGTCCTCCCACCGCGTCCACCATCTGCTGGTGCGCGACCGGGGCAAGATCGTGGGCATCATCTCCGACCGTGACATCGCCCATCGCCTCAGCCCCGGCGGCGCTCGCAGCGTCCCCACACGCCACGAGGAAGAGGCGATGCGCCGCCGCGTCCTGCAGATCGCGCACTTCGAGATCATCACCGTCCCCGCGACGGCGACGATCGAGGAGGCAGCGGCGCTGATCCTGGAGCGGGACATCTCCGCGCTCCCGGTGGTGGACGCCGCCGGTGAGTACGTGGGGATCGTGACGTCGCGGGATCTGCTGCGGGGGCTCCTCGCCTGCGTCCTCCCCATCGCCGCATGATCGAGGCCGCCGCACGCCTCGATTTGGCGCGCAGCCCTCGCGTCGGCTAGTCTCGCCGCGCCGAGGGAGGGCGTGACGATGACAAGCGAAGCAGGAGCAGCCGGGGCACTGGCCGGCATCCGGGTCCTGGAGTTCTCGCAGATCGTCGCGGCGCCCTTCGGCGGCGTGGTGCTCAGCGACTACGGCGCGGACGTGGTGAAGGTGGAGCCCCTGGAGGGCGAGTCCTACCGCGCCTCCGGGGCGATCGTCCCCGGCGAGGGCAAGCGCTTCCAGTCGCTGAACCGCGGCAAGCGCTCGTTCGCCGTGAACCTCCAGACGGCCGAGGGCCAGGCGCTGATCCACCGGATCATCCCGCAGTTCGACGCGGTGCTGATCAACTACCGCCCGGGCGTGCCGGAGCGCCTGCACATCGACTACGACACGCTGAAGGCGATCCACCCGGGGATCATCTACGCCTCGATCACCGGCTTCGGAGAGAAGGGGCCGCTGGCGGGCAAGGGGGCCACGGACCTGGCCGCCGGCGCCTACACCGGGCTGATCGCCGGCGACGAGAAGATCGGCGACGACGACGCGCCGGAGCAGATGACGCCCGCGATCTCCGACTACGTGACCGGGCTGATCTGCGCGATGTCGATCACCGCCGCGCTCTACCACCACCGGGAGACCGGCAAGGGCCAGCGCATCGACGCCTCCCTGCTCAACTCCGCGCTGGCGATCCAGGACTTCTACGTGATGCGGCAGGACCTCACGGACGCCGTGCTGCGCGACCCGATGATCGCGAGGCTGCAGCAGATGCGGCGCGAGGGCGCCAACTTCGGCGAGTTGGTCCGCGCGCGGCGCGACTACCGCTGGGCGAGCGCGGGGCCGCCTCGCCTCTACTACGCCGGGTACAACGCGAAGGACGGCGCGCTGGTGCTGGGCTGCCTGACAAAGCCCACGCGCGCCGGCGCGCGCAAGGTGCTGGCGATGCACCACGAGACCACGGACGACGAGAACTTCGACCTGACGAACGCGGAGCACCAGGCGCGCGTCACCGCCTGGAAGGACGAGATCGCGCAGAAGATGCGCACCCGCACTGTGGCGGAGTGGGTCACGGACTTCGAGGCAGAGGGCGTCCCGGCGGCCCCCGTCCAGTTCCCGGAGGAGATGGCGGACGACCCGCAGGTGGTGGCGATGGAGGTGATGGTGGACTTCGACCATCCCGTCACCGGGCACCAGAAGGTCGTGGGCCCCATGGTTCGCATGTCTGAGACGCCCACGAAGGCGTACCGTCCCGCCCCCGCTCTGGCCGCGCACACCGTGGAGGTGCTGCTGGAGTGCGGCGTCACCGCGGAGGAGGCGGAGGGGCTGCGCACGCGTGGGGTCATCCGCTAACGTCACACCACACTTGGAGGAGGAATCAATGCTGATCGAGCTGCGCGAGTACACGGTGCACCCCGGCAAGCGGGACGAGTGGGTCAAGATGATGGAGGAGGAGATCATCCCCTTCCAGATCCAGAACGGCATCGCCGTCCTCGGATCGTTCGTCTGCGAGGACAACGATGGCATCTACATCTGGATGCGCCGCTTCGAGTCCGAGGAGGATCGCGTGAAGAAGTACGCGGCCGTCTACGAGAGCGAGCACTGGAAGAACAACCTGCTGCCGAAGGTCGTCGGCCTGGTCGACCGCGAGAAGCACCGCGTCACGCGGCTCATCCCCACCACCCTCTCGCCGATCCACTAGCGGCGATCCGAGGTCAGACGAACCCACCGGCGCCCTCGTGGCGCCGGTGCCGTCTCTCCCCCCTGCGATCACCATGACCACGACCGACGAGCTGATTGCCATCCCGACGCCTCGAGGCGATGTCGCCGCGCGGTTCACCGCGGCGGCCGGGGATACCGCGCCCGCGCGCGCGGTGCTGCTGGTGGGCGGCGCGGACGGCGGCTTCGATGGGCCGGCGGAGGCGCTGTACCCGACGCTGGCGGAGGACTTCGCCACGCACGGCATCGCGACGCTGCGCGTCGACTTCCGCCTGCTCCGCTTCCCGAACGAGGTGGAAGAGGGCGTGCAGGACGCGATCGCCGGCCTCGCATGGCTGGGGGCGCGCGGCGCGCGGCACATCGTCCTCATCGGCCACTCCTTCGGCGGCGCCGTGGTCATCGAGTCCGCCGTGCGCGCTCCGGACACCGTGGTGGGCGTCGTGACGCTGGCGACGCAGACCGCGGGCGCGCAGCGGATCGCGATGCTCGCGCCGCGACCGGTGCTGCTCATCCACGGCGGCGAGGATGTCCGGCTGTCACCGATCTGCTCGCAGATGCTCCATGCCGCCGCGGGCGATCCGAAGGAGCTCGTGATCCTTGCCGGCGCGACGCACAGCCTGCGGCAGTCGCGCGAGGAGGTGCGAGCGCGGGTGGGCGCGTTCGTGTGGCGCGTGCTGGAGGCGACCGGCTAGACCGTGGCGAGCGCCTCGCGCCGCATCAGCGCGCCGAACGATCGGCTCCAGGCGCCGTGGCAGCAGGGCTTGGGCAACGTCGCGTCCGCCGGTGCCACCGCAGCCAGCAGCACCTCGTTCTCGTTGGCTGCATCGAACATCGCGATCACCGCCACGTCGGCGCGCTCACGCCCCCACGCCTTCGCGCGGGCGATCGCGGCCCCGTCGCCGGCGGTGACATCCACCAGGACGGCGATCGGCACGGGGGCCAGCGCCAGCCAGCGCTCCGCCTCGTCCAGGTCGTCGAAGGTCGCGACGGCGAGCATCGGCTGGTCGGCGGTGGCCAGCGCAGCCAGCAGCCGCGCGTACTCCGGCCGGCGGTCCAGGATCACGAGGGAGTGCGGAGGGGCGATCCCGGTCATCAGCAGCGTCCTTGCTCTGGGGAGACGGACGCACGTGCGTCCTGTCCCACCGCGTGAGACTACGCATTGACCATGGCAGGCTCCGGAGAACGCAGGGTGAAGATGACGTAAAGGCGAGATTACCCTGCGGTATCGAAGGCCCGGCGCAGGTGCGCCGCAGCCGTCTCCACCGCCCGCATCCCCTCCGGGAAGGCATGTGCGTTCACGAAGAACGTGTGGATCTGCCCCGCGAAGCACTCGGCATCCACCGCCACGCCCGCCGCGCGAAGTGCCTCGGCGTACGCGTTGCCCTCGTCACGGAGCGGGTCGCACTCGGCCGTGACCACGTAGGCCGGCGGCAGGCCGGCGAGATCCTTCGCGCGGAGCGGTGAGATGTGCGGGGCGGCGCGGTCGGCGTCCTGCGGGAGGTAGTGGTCGTAGAACCACACCATCGACTCCGGCGTCAGCCCGAACGTGCGGTTCACGCGGAACGATTCCGTGTCCATGGCCGCGTCCGTGACGGGGTAGATCAGCAGCTGGAACGCCAGGCCAATGCCCGCGCGGTCGCGCGCCATCGCCGCGGCCACGGTGGCCAGCGTGCCCCCCGCAGAGTCGCCGCCGACTGCGATCCTGGAGGCATCCCCGCCGAAGCGCTTCGCGTTCTGGTACGCCCAGACCAGCGCGGCGTAGGCGTCGTCGCGCGCCGCCGGGTACTTGTGCTCCGGGGCGAGCCGGTAGTCCACGGAGATGACGATGCATTGCGCGAGGCTGCACAGCCGGCGTGCCGTGGAGTCCGCGAGGTCGAGCGTGCCGAGCACCCAGCCGCCGCCGTGGTACCAGACCAGGATCGGCAGGTCCGCGGCCTCGCTCGGCCAGTAGACGCGCACCGGCACGGGGCCGTCCGGCCCGGCGACGTCCATGTCCTCCACGCGGTGCACCTCCGGGCCAGCCGGCCCGGGCTTGCGCGAGGCACGCACGGCCTCCGGGGTGCTCTCCTGCATCGGCGGGAGTCCGGCGGCGGCGAGCGTGTCGAGCCACTGCTGTGCGATCGGATCGATGGCCATCGGTACCCCCCGGCTGCGGTGCGTCTGCGTCCGCCCGGACGATACCCGCGTGCGCATCACGCTGTCACGCGCCGTCACGCGCTGGCACGCGCGTTTCCACGCCCCCGTGCCATCCACCGCTCGACGCCGGTCGTACGCTGGAAGGCATGGCGGGCCAGCGCGACAGCATCGAGGCGGGCGTGTGGCCGGGTGCGTTCCACCCGGCGGTGCGCACCTGGTTCGAACGGCGCTTCAGCGCGCCGACCGACGCGCAGGCGGCCGGCTGGCCGCACATCGCCGCGCACGAGGACACGCTGCTCGCCGCGCCCACCGGATCCGGCAAGACGCTCGCGGCGTTCCTCGTCGGGATCGACTCGCTGATCCGGCAGGCGGAAGCGGGCATGGGGCACCCGGGGACCTCAATCCTCTACGTGTCGCCGCTGAAGGCGCTGTCCAACGACATCCAGCGCAACCTGCAGCAGCCGATCGAGGAGATCCGCGCGATCGGCGAGGAGCTGGGCCTCGACCTGCCGCCGATCACCGTGGGGCTGCGCACGGGGGACACCCCCGCGTCCGAGCGGCAGGCGCTCGTCCGCCGTCCCCCGCACATCCTGGTCACCACGCCGGAGTCGCTGTACCTGATGGTCACGGCCGAACGCGCGCGCGCCACGCTGACGGGCGTCCGCACCGTGATCGTGGACGAGATCCACGCGCTCGCCCGCGATCGGCGCGGCTCGCACCTCGCGCTCACGCTCGCGCGGCTCGACCACGTGGTGACGGGCGCGGGGATGCCGCGCCCGGCGCGCGTGGGGCTGTCGGCGAC
>JAQCJS010000026.1 GCA_027592975.1 Chloroflexota bacterium | reverse complement strand
CCTGCCCGATCTTGGTGTCGTCCGGGGCCTCCACCACCATCTCGCAGCGGCCGGTGAGGTGCGGGTAGACCTGTTCGATGCGGCGTCCGGCGTCGTCGCGCGCGATCAGCGCCGCGATCTCGAAGTGGGGGTGCCCCAGCAGCAGCTCCAGGATGCCGAGGCCGCCGTACCCGGTGGCGCCGACCAGTTGCGCGCGAATCTTCTTGTCCGCCATCCCGCCGTCTCCCTCCGCCGCCCCGTGCGGCCCCGCCTCGCAGCAAGGGAGACAGGATAGAGGCGGCCCGCCACGCGCGATACCGCCGTCCGACCGTGTAGCCTCCCCCCATGACACAACCGCGCACGGCCGACTGGCGCGCCTACCTCGACCTCGCGGACGAGGCGCTCCTCGCCCAGTGCGAGGTGGACCGCTTCCGCGCGAGCGGGCCGGGCGGGCAGAAGCGGAACAAGACGGATTCCGCCGTGCGGTTGCGCCACCGCCCCAGCACCCTGACGGGCGAGGCGAACGAGTCGCGGTCGCAGCACGAGAACAAGGCGCGGGCGCTCCGCCGGCTCCGGCTGGAGATCGCCTTCAGCCTCCGCGCCCCGGTCGCCATCGACGCGTGCGCGCCGGGCGTGCCGGTGACGGGCGCGCTCAAGGAGGCGCTCTTGAGCGGGAAGTGGGCGATGTCGCCCAGGAATCCGCACTTCCCTGCGGCCGTCGCGGCGCTCTTCGATGTGCTGGAGGTCTGCGGCTGGCGGGATGCGGCGGCGCAACTGCGGATGACGACCTCCGCGCTCAGCCGTGCGCTCTCCGAAGAGGACATCGTCTTCCGCGCGGCGAATGAGCGCCGGACGGCGCTCGCACTCCCCACACTGCACGCGGATCGGTAGCGAGGCGACCGAGCGCGACGGTTCGTGGAGTCGGGGCTTCGGCTTCGTGGCTCGCGGGCGTGGCGGGTGTCAGGCGGCGCGCGGCGGCTCCAGGTCGGCCGGGCCGGACTGCGAGGTGGGATGCAGCAGGCCGCTGTGCCGCAGCAACTCCAGGCGCGCCCACTTCGTGTCCCGGTGTGCGATGTCCGCCCACCCCAGGAGCATGTCCGTGAACTCCTCGCGCGAGGCGTCCACGGCCAGGCGTGCGGCCACCTGATCCAGCATCTGCGCGCGGTGGTCGCGCGACAGATCGCGGAACCAGGGCAGGCGGCCCAGTACGTCGGCGAGAGGTGGCCCGATTTCCATACCGGGATCGTCGGATGGTAGGGCGAACTCTTAAGGGCTGCCCCGGGGAGTTTCCGCGCTACCGCCGGATCGTCGCCGTCAGGCCGTGCCGCTCCAGCCGGTCGCGGTACAGCTCCGCCCGTTCGAGGGGGCAGGCGATCACGTCGGCCTCGCCATGCTCGTGCGCGGCAAGCATGACCTCCACGGCGCGCTCCGGCTCCAACTCGGGGACGCTGTCCAGGAGCGACTGCACCACGTGATCCATGGAGTTCACGTCGTCGTTGTGGAGCACCACAGTCGCGGGCGGCAGCGCGGTGCGCACGGTCTCCTCGAACGTGCGGGTCGCGGTCTCCTGCTCGGGCCGGGTCATCGTGGCGCGGATGAGGCTACCCCATCTTGCGGTGGTCCCAGGAGCGCGTGCGAACCGGGCGCACCCGGATCGTGACGCGCTTCGAGGCCCACGAGGGGAACTCGGTGCCGAGGGCGGGCGGGGCGGGGCGGTCCGCGCCCTCGTGCTTGGCGGAGATCAGGGCGCGGGTGTGGAAGGTCACGGCGGGGTCACGCACGATCTCCGCCTCGCCATCCACGGAGATGCCGCGCAGCTCGTTGTACGCCTCGCCCGTCTCCACCAGCACGGTGATGCGCGGGTCGCGTTCGAGGTTCCGCACCTTCTGCGAGGTGCCGTAGGTGGTGAACGAGATCAGTCCGTCGTCGTCCACGCAGAACCACATCGGCACCAGGTGCGGCCAGCCGGTGGGGTTCAGGCTGGCCACCTGCAGCGTGCGCGCGGTCGCCAGCAGGTCGTGCTGTTCGCCCTCGTCCAGCTCGATCTTATTGCGCTGGTTGGTCATCCCCGGCCCCCCTCGTTCGCGTGTGCCTCGATCTGTTCGATGAGCGCGCGGCGCAGCAGCTTCCCGTTGCGCGTGCGCGGGAGCGACTCCACCACCACGTACTCGTGCGGGCGCTTGTACTCCGCCAGGTGCTCGGTGACGTGCGTCTTCAGTGCCGCGATCGCCGCGTCGTCCAGCAGGTGACCCTCGCGCGGGACCAGGCACGCCGTCACCAGCGTCTTCATCTCGTCCACGCGGTGCGCCACCACGGCGGCCTCCGACACGGCGGCGAAGGTCTCGATCGCGTGCTCGATCTCCACGGGCGACAGGCGGTAGCCAAACGACTTGATGACGTCGTCCGCGCGGCCGTGGAACCAGAGGTAGCCGTCCGCGTCCAGTGCCGCCATGTCGCCGCCGACGAACCACTCCCCGCGCACGACCGTGGCCTCCTCGTCCGGCCGCCGCCAGTACCCGAGCATCAGCCCCGGGTCGGAGCGATGCACCGCGAGCAGTCCGATCTCCCCGGCGGGCAACGGCTCGTCGCCGTCGGCCTCCTCCACCGGCAGGATCGCGACGCGGCGGCCCGGCTGTGGGCGGCCCGGCGAGCCCTCGCGCGTGGGGGTCTGCGGGCCGCTCGATATGTACGTGCTCACCTCGGTCATGCCGAGGGATTCGTACATCGCCGTGCCGACGCACGTGCGCCACTCGTCGAGGAGCGTGGGGGAGAGCGGCTCCCCGGCGCAGAGGACGTGGCGCAGCGTGCCGCCGGCAAGCGTCTGGATGTCCTCCGGCCGGGCGTACTTCAGCATCTGGCGGTACACCGTGGGGACGGCGACGAAGACCGTCACGCCCAGGTCGCGGATCAGCGCGGGCCAGCGGTCCGGCGTGCTGGCCCCCCCGGCGAGGACGGCGTGCGCGCCGGCGGCCCACGGGTCCATCAGCCCCACACCCAGCGTGTACGACCAGTTGAGCGTGCCCGCGTGCAGCGTCACGTCGCCCGGGCGGAAGTCCTGCCAGCCCTCGCGCATCATCGCGCGGCCGTGGACGGTGCGGTGCGCGTGGACGGCGCCCTTCGGCCGGCTGGTGGTGCCGGAGGTGTAGATGAGGAACGCCGGGTCTTCCGCGCGCGTCTCCGGCAGCGGCCCCGGCCCGTCCAGCATGTCCAGGTCGCCGGGCAGCAGCGTGGCGCCTTCGAAGTCCTGCAGCCGCAGCTCCCACGTCGTGATCAGCGCGGTCGCCTGTGCATCCTCCGCCAGGAACGCCGCCTCCTCGGCCGTCAGGAGCGGCGACGCCGGGATCGGGACGAGTCCCGCGAGCGTGGCACCGAAGAAGGCGAACGCGTAGTCGGGCGAGTGCGGCAGCCGAACCAGGACGCGGTCGCCGGGTTCCAGGCCGCCGTCGAGCAGCCCCCGCGCCAGGCGCTGCACGCGCTCCCAGATCTGCGCGTACGTCCATGACTCCGCCGATCCACCCTCGTGGACGAACGTGAACGCGGGCCGATCGGCGCTCGCGGCGTTCTCCGCGTGGCGCTGCAGGCACCACCGGGCCAGGTTCAGCGGCGGGTTGCCGTCCCACGGCGCGCCGGGGCGGGGAAGGTTCAGTGTCATGCGCACTCCGTCATGCGCCCAAGTCTCTCAAGAGCGGGGCGTGCGGCCACGAGCCATGCCCCGGGGTGTCCCGCGGTCGCTCGGCCTCGATTCGAGGTCTACAGGACGGCGATGATGACGCCCATCAGCGCGTACCCAACCGCGACGTAGCCGAGGTGGATCACCAGCAGCGTCATCGAGCGCTCGTTGCTCGCGACGGCCGCGCCGAGGATCTGGCCGCCGACCGCCAGTGCGATCACCCACGCGGCCAGCACGCTCTGCATCACGCCCGCCGCCCCCGACCACGCGATGGCCATCGACACGGCCCACGCCGCGATGATCGAGGCGACGGGGAAGGCGAGCATCTCCGCGCCGGGCTTCGTGTCGGCGGGGAGGTTCATCTCCCGTGCCCAGGCGGCCCCGGTCGGGGTCATGGGCGCGTACCAGAGGAACCCCAGGACGAACTGCGCGACCGCCGCGGCGAACAGCGCAACGATGTTGATGTCCGGGTACACGAATGCCATGCGGATCTCCTCCATCGTGTCATGCGGTGCCCCGCCGCTGACGCACGATGGGGCGAAATCTACAGCATCCGGCGCCGAGCAGGGTTAGATGGGGCGGAAGACCGGGATCGGGTACTCGCCCGAGTCCTGTGCCTCGAACTCCACCTGGACGCGCTGGCCGATCTTGATGTCCTTCGTCGGGTCGGCGACGCCGACGATGTTCGTGAGCATGCGGAAGCCCTCGTCCAGGTCGACGTAGGCGACGGCGTAGGCACCGAGCTCCGCGAACGCCGGGACGCGGTTCTGGCGGCCGACGGAGTACGTGTAGATCGTCCCCGCGCCCTTCGAGACGCGGCGGTCCAGGCGCTCCGAGCCGCAGTCGGTGCAGTGCGCGCGCGGCGTGAAGACCACGCTGTCGCAGTCCTGGCAGACCTGGTAGGTCAGCTGCTGATCCTTGATGGCGTCCCAGAACGGCTGCGTGTCGTGCTCGGGGAAGATCGGCTGCGGTCGGTTCGGCATCGCTCGGTCCTTTCGTGCGTGGTTCGGAGGCGTCGAGGTGGCGCGCTAGTCGGCGGCGAGGACGACGGTGCCGCCCGTGTGCGTCCCCCCCAGCAGGCCGCCGTTCCCATGGGCGAGGGCGAGCTTCGCCCCCTCGACCTGGGAGGTGGATTCGCCGCGTAGCTGTCGCGTCGCCTCCAGCAGCAGGAACAGCCCGCGCATGCCGGGGTGGTTGCTGGACAGTCCGCCGCCGTCCGTGTTCAGCGTGAGGCCGGGGCGGTCCCACCGCAGGTTCTGCCCCGAGACGAAGTCGCCGACCTCGCCCTTCTTGCAGAAGCCCACGTCCTCCAGCAGCATCGCGACGGTGATCGTGAAGGAGTCGTAGATCATCGCGATGTCGATCTCGTCCGGCGTGACCTGCGCCTCCGCGAAGGCGCGCGGGGCGCTCTGCGCGGCGGCGCTGACGGTGATGTCGCCGCCGTTGCGCCGGTACTGGATCGCCTCGCCACAGCCGATGACCCACACCGGCTTCTTCTTCGTGGTGCGCGCGATCTCCGGGCTGGCCAGCACCAGCGCGCCGCCGCCGTCGCTCACCATGCAGCATTCGAGGAGGTGGAGCGGATCGGCGATCACGCGCGACTCCATCACGTCGTCCACGGTGATCTCGCGGATGTTCATGAACTGGAGATCCTGCATCGCCTGTACGGCCTGCGGGTTGCGCATGGCGTGCGCACGGGTGGTGACGGCGATCTCCGCGAGCTGCTCGGACTTCGTGCCGTACTCGTGCATGTGGCGCATCGCGACCATCGCGTAGTTCGAGATCAGCGTGGAGCCGTAGGGGTTCTCCATGTTCGCCTGCCAGTTGCCCGCGCTGCGCGGGCCCCCGGTGCCGATCGGGATGCGCTGGCTCGCCGCCTTCGACCCGTACGACAGCACCGCGACGTTCACGCGGCCTGCGGCGATGTCGCGCAGCGCGCGGGCGACCTGGAACTCGTACGAGGAGCCGGCCACCGAGGTGGTGTCGATGATGCGTGGGTGGAAGCCGAGGTAGGGCGCGAGCCCCAGCCCGCCGCCGCCGTCGCCGTCGTTCGCGTCGTAGATCCCGTCCACGTCGCTCCACTTGAGGCCGGCGTCTGCCAGCGCGCGGGAGATGGAGAGCGCCTTGATCTCCATGGCGGAGACGTCCGGGTCGACCCGCTTCGGCCATTCGTAGAGGCCGACGATCGCTGCGTTGCGAGCCTGGTTCATGCGCTTCTCCCTCGTCCGGTCGCCCGGCGTCCATGCCGGACGCTGCGCGCCGGTTCTACGCCCCGGCGCCGGAGGGCGTCAAACACTCGAGTTATCCCCCGGTTGCTTGCTGTGCCGGGAGGCACGCGCTAGCGTCCCGGCCATGCGCGTCGCCCTGATCTCGGACACCCACCTCCCCTCGCTCATCCGCACCCCGGACGAGCTGGGCCCGCAGTTGGCCGCCTTCCTGGCGGGGGCGGATCTGATCCTGCACGGGGGGGACGTGGTGCGCCCGTTCGTCCTGGACTGGTGTGAGCAGTTCGCCCCCGTGGTCGTGGCGCAGGGCAACAACGACGACTTCACCGACCCGCGCATGGAGAAGCGCCAGATCCTCGATATCGAGGGGTGGCGCATCGGCATGGTGCACGAGCTGCGGCCGGAGGATCGGCCGGTGCCGGTGCTGCTGGAGCGCGCGCTGGGCGGGGAGCGGGTGGATGTGCTGATCGGCGGCGACACCCACGTCGAGCGCCTGGAGTACCGGGACGGCGTGGTGGTGATCAACTCCGGCAGTCCCACGCTGCCGCATCACAAGGAGTTCCGCCTGGGCACCGTCGCGCTGCTGGATCTGACGCCGAACCGCCTGCACGCCGAGATCATCTCCCTCGGCCACACCATGGGCTCCCCGAACCCCACCGTCCCGCGCCACCTGGAACTGCACGAGCGCCGCATGGTCGCCCACTCGCTCAACGGCGAGATGCTCCCGCTCCCGGCGCTCTTCCCGGAGGCGTAGGGGGAGGAGGCGCAAGGGCCTCCACGGGCTGCCGAGGCGGAGGCCCGCACCCCAGCCCTCTCCCCGAACGGGGCGAGGGGGCCGGAGCGGTAGCGAGTCGCGGGCGTCCTCGTATCAGCGGCAGCACCGAGGGTGCGCGTCATGGCGGAGCGCCCCACCTCACGCGGCGGGCGTGTCGGCTTCCTCGACGATGGCGGACATGGAGCCCTTGCAGTGGGGGATGCGCGGGTCGGCGCCGTAGGCGTGGACCTGCCCCTGCTTCGCCTCGCACGCCGCCTTCTCGCCGGTCATCAGCGTCACGCGGCCCTGCGTGTCCACGATCCGCGCGAGAGCGAACGACTTCTCCCGCCCGTAGCCGAAGACCGCGCCCAGCATCTCGATCACGTACTCGTACGAATGGTCGTCGTCGTCCATGAGCACGAGGCGCCACAGGCGGGCGGTCTGATGCGACGGCTCCTCGACCTCCGTGGGGAAGACGACCGGGGTCGGTGGGCGGGCCGGGCCCGTGGTGGCAGTAGGGAGGATGGTGGGCCGCACCTCCCGATTGTAGGGGCGACTGGCGTACCGCGGGCTTTCCGGGAGACCTCGCGATCGCGCATGATCAGGACGATGAGCCTCAGGCCCTCGCGCCCGCGCGTGCGGCAGACCGCGATCGGAGCGCCCGCATGACCCAGCAAGCGACTCATCCGCCCCTCGGCGTGATCCTGACCGGCGGGCGCGCCACCCGGCTGCGCCCCCTGTCGGAGGACATGCCGAAGTCGCTCATCCCCCTGCTCAACCGCCCGCTGATCGCCTACTCCATGGATCTCCTCGCGGCGGCCGGGCTGCGCGAGATCGTGGTGGTGGTCGGGCCGAGCGACGAGCGCACCGGCCCCGCCGCGATCGAGGCCGCCCCGCCCGGCGTCACTGTGACCGTCGCCGTCCAGCACGAGCCGAAGGGCTCTGGCGATGCGATGACCAGCGCCGGGGACGCCCTGGACGGCCGGCACGTCGTCGTCGCCGCCGTGGACACCATCCTGCGCGGGGATCTGCGGCCGCACGTGGAGGCGTTCATGGCGTCCGGGTACGACGCCTGGTTCGTGCTGCACGAGACCGACCGGCCGAAGGAGATGGGCATCGTCGTGCTGGAGGGCGACCGCGTGCTGCACCTGGAGGAGAAGCCCGCCGCGCCGCGCTCCAACCTCGCGCTGGTGGGCCTCTGGATGGTCGCGCCGGAGGTCGTTGCGGAGATGCGCACGCACCCGATGGTCAGCCCGCGCGGCGAGGTGGAGCTGTCCGGCACGCTCTCCGTGCTGCACGAGCAGGGCCGTCCCATGGGCGGCAGCGTGTTCGCGGGCGATTGGCTGGATGCGGGGACGCTGGCCGCGCTGGTGAGCACGCAGGGCGCGCTCCTCGGCGAGCGGGAGAGCCTGGTCGCCGCGGATGCCACGGTCGAGGACTGCACGCTGGGCCCCAACGTGGTGGTGGGCGCGGGCGCGGTGCTGCGCCGCTGCACGC
Source organism: Chloroflexota bacterium (assembly GCA_027592975.1). The sequence goes on along the minus strand of JAQCJS010000026.1, from coordinate 1,084 downwards.
TTTCGCACGCGCTCGTGGCCCCCGGCGCGCGCATCGAGGGTGTGCAGGCAGCGCACGTCGTCGTGACCGGCGACGGGCAGGTGGCGTCCGCATGACCGGGCCGACTCCGGGCGACCTGGACGCCGAGGTCGTGGTGATCGGCGCGGGGGCGATCGGGCTCGCCGTCGCGCAGCGGCTCGCGCGGGACGGCCGCGCCGCCCTCGTGCTCGAACGGCACGAGGGCATGGCGCGCGAGACGTCCTCGCACAACAGCGGCGTCGTGCATGCCTCCATCTATTACCCGACGGGGTCGCTCAAGCACCGGCTGTGCTGGGAGGGCAACCCGCGCATCTACGAGTGGGCGGAGGCGCACGCCGTCCCCGTTCGACGCACCGGCAAGATCATCGTCGCGCTGTCGGAGGAGGAGCGCCCCGGGCTGGACGAGGTCTACCGGCAGGCCGTGGCGAACGCGGTGCGCGACGTGGAGCGCATCACCGGCGCCCGCGCCCGCGAGCTGGAGCCGCACATCCCCACGCTGGAGGCGATCTGGTCGCCCAGCACCGGCGTGGTCGACAACTACGCCCTTGCGCGGTCGTACGAGGCGGAGGCGGTCGCGCACGGCACGCTGGTGGCGTACCGGCACGAGGTCATCTCGATCGAGCGCGTCCCCGGGGGCTTCGCGATCGGCGTGCGGGACGCGGACGGCGCCCAATCGACGCTGCGCTGCGCGGCACTGGTGAACAGCGCCGGCCACCGCGCGGCGGATGTCGCCGTCATGCTCGGCTACCCGCTCGATGGCGGCCGGATCGCGGACGGCGCACTCGGGGAGATCGAGGTGCCCGTGATGCGTCAGCGCGCGAACGCGGGGCGCTACTACGACATCGTGGACCCGGTGGTGGCGCGCCTTGTCACGCGGCCGGTGTACCCGCTGCCGGAGCACCAGGCCGGCGGGCTGGGCGTGCACCTGACCGTCGACCCGGAGGGCGGCGTCCACCTGGGCCCCTCGACCGAGTGGATCGCCGAGGACGACCCGATGGACTACCGGCACCTGGAGACGCCCGAATGGCGCGCGAAGTTCCTGGAGGGCGGCCGGCGCTTCCTGCCC
>JAQCJS010000025.1 GCA_027592975.1 Chloroflexota bacterium | reverse complement strand
GGGGAGAGGGGATTGGCCCCCCCCCACCCCGGGGAGCGCGAGGCCCCCGCCCTCGCATCTCATCCCCCTTCCCTGCGCGGGAAGGGGGCAGGGGGATGGGCCGACCCGCGCACGCACAAGGGCGATCGAGGCGGAGTGGCCCTCACCCATCCCTCCCCCTGTTTGGGGAGAGGGGGCCGGAATCGAACGCGGGGGGCCTCGACGCTACCCGAGGTAGCCGCGCACGCGGTCGAGGATCGCGTGGCCGACGGCGTACTTCGTCATCAACGGCAGGTCGTCGCGCCCACCCGCGTCATCGAGGATCGTGACGCGGTTATCATCGGAACCGAAGCCGGCGTCGGTCGCGGTCACGTCGTTCGCGACAATGAAGCGCGCACCGCGCTCCTTCAGCTTCGCGACCGCGTGCTCGATCAGGTTCTGCGTCTCCGCCGCGAAGCCGACCTTCACCAGCACGCCTCGCGACGAGGTGGTGGGCGTGCTGCCCAGGATGTGCGGGTTCTCGACCAGATCGATCGCCATGCCGGCGGTGCCCGCGCTCTTCTTCAGCTTCTGGTCAGCGGCAGCGGCGGGCCGGTAGTCCGCGACGGCGGCGGCGGCGATCAGCACGTCCGCCTCCGCGCACGCCTCGTGCACCGCTACCTGCATCTGCACCGCGGAGTCCACGCGCACCACGCGCACCCCCGCTGGGGCGGCGAGGCCGACCGTGGAGACGATCGTCACCTCCGCGCCGCGGTCGCGCGCGGCCTCCGCGATCGCGTAGCCCATCTTCCCGCTGGAGTGGTTGCTGATGTACCGCACCGGATCGATCGCCTCGCGCGTGCCACCGGCGGTGACCACGATGCGCCGTCCCGCGAGATCGCCGTGCTCGCGACCCAGGCGCGCGCGCACCTCGTCCACGATCCGCTCCGGCTCGACCAGGCGGCCCGCACCGGCACGTCCCGAGGCAAGCCGGCCCGCGGCGGGGCCGATGAACTGCGCGCCGCGTTCCGTGAGCGTGGCGGCGTTCGCCTGCACCGCCGGGTGCTCCCACATCTGCGTGTCCATCGCCGGAGCGATCAGCAGCGGCGCGGTCGTCGCGATCGCCGTCAGCGCGACGAAGTCCTCTGCCAGCCCGGTGGCGAGGCGCGCGAGCGTGGCGGCCGTCGCGGGGGCGATCACCATCACCTCCGCGCGTCTCGCGAGTTCCACATGCGCTTCGCCTTCGGGACCGTTGGGGTCGAACATGTCGGTGTACGGCGCGCGTTGCGTGATCGCCTTGAAGGCCAGCGGCGTGACGAACTCCGTCGCCGCCTTCGTCAGCACCACGTCCACGATCGCGCCCGCCTGCACCAGGCGGCTGGTGACCTCGATCGCCTTGTAGCAGGCGACTGATCCGGTGACGCCGAGGACGACGTGACGGCCGCGCAGCGGGTCGCCGGGCCGGCCGGGCAGCATCGTGGCGTCGCGATCATCAGCGGTCACCGGTTGGCCTCATAGACCAGGCGGAGGCCGTCCAGGTTCAGATCCGGCTCCATCGCGTCGAAGCAGCCGGCCTCCTCGGCGATCAGGTCGGCGTAGCCGCCCGTGCCGATGACAAGCGCCTCCTCGCCGATCTCCTCCTTGAAGCGGCGCACCATCCCGCGCACCAGCTCCACGTAGCCGAAGAAGATGCCGGACTGCATGGAGTGCACGGTGTTGCGGCCGATTGGCCCGTCCGGATGCGTGATCCCCACGCGGTGCAGCATCGCCGCGCGGCTGAACAGCGCCGCCGAGGCGAGCCCGATGCCCGGCGCGATCGCTCCGCCCAGGTAGTCACCGTCCCGCGACACCGCATCGAACACGCAGGCCGTGCCCAGGTCGACGATGATCATCGGCGGGTCGTAGCGGTCGAGCGCGGCGACGGCGTGCAGGATGCGATCCGGACCCACCTCGCGCGGGTTGTCGTACAGCACGCGGACGCCGGTCTTCACCCCGGGGCCGACCACGATCGGCTCCACATCGAAGTGCGTGCGGCAAACCTGCTGGAACGTGGTGATCAGCGGGGGCACGGTGCTGGACATGATCGCGGCGGCAATGTCCGCCGGCTCCAGATCGCGGCTTCGCAGCAGGCCCAGCAGCAGGATCGCGTACTCGTCCGCGAAGTTGTCCTGATCCGTGGCGATGCGGAACGTGGCGATCAACTCCTCGCCGTCGAAGACGCCGATCGCGACGCTGGTATTGCCGATATCAATGGCCAGGAGATGCCCGGCACCGCTCTTCGGCGCTGGCATGAGGAGCCTCCTCGATACTCCGCCGGCGAAGCCGGTCGGCGTTCGGATGACGTTCGCGCCAGTATACAGAGCCGCCACGTCCTCGCACGGACGCACGCTCGGAGACGCACAGGGACGTAGATCCGCGGCAGGTCAGCCGATCCCACACCGAATGTTCCCGAGATGTTCTCAGGGGAATTGCCACGGCTCCGACATAACTGGCTTGATCGGCCTTAAAACCCGGTGCTACATTCGCGTCCGGTCGACTCCTCGCTCGCGTTTGCGGCAAACGATGCGACGGGACCGGCTCCGGATTATTGCGACGGTTCCAGTTCATCGCGGCCTGTCAACAGATCAACAACATCTGTGGATAATGCGTGCACGTGTTCCGCGTGCCGCCGAGCGATGTGTGTGCCCGAGACCACCTCGGGCGTGATGAGGTACGGCTGCGTGCACGACGACCCCGTCGCTCTCTGGCAGGCAGCGCTGAAGGATCTCTCCTCTCAGGTATCTCGCGCTAACTACGACACGTGGCTGGACGGCACCGCCGGGGTGCGTCTGGAGCCGGACTACCTGGTGGTCGGCACCCGATCGGAGTTCGTGACGGAGTGGCTGCAGAAGCGCCTCCGCCCCGCGATCATCCGCTCCCTCACCGACCTGGCGGGACGCCCGGTGGACGTCAGGTTCGAGCCGCTGCGCTCGATCGAGGATCAGGTCGCCGCGCTGAACGAGTTGGCTGGCGTCGCGCCGCGATCCTCGCAGCCGCGCCCCCGCCTCCGTGAGCGCTACACCTTCGACAACTACATCGTCGGGCCGGGCAACCGCCTCGCGTTCGCCGCGGCCGAGGGCGTCGCGCGGGACGCCGGGCGCCTCTACAACCCGCTGTTCATCTACGGCGGGCCGGGGCTAGGCAAGACGCACCTCCTGCACGCGGTCGGCCACGCGCTCCTCGAACAGGGGATGCACGTCGTCTACCTGAGCGCGGAGGCGTTCACCAACCAGCTGATCACGGCGATCCAGCAGCGCAAGATGGACGATTTCCGCGCGCGCTACCGCTCTGCGGACGCCCTGCTGATGGACGATGTGCAGTTCATCGCCGGCAAGGAGCAGACGCAGGAGGAGTTCTTCTACACCTTCAACGAGCTCTACGAGGCCGGCAAGCAGATCGTCATCACCTCCGACAAGAGCCCGGCGCACATCCAGCACCTGGAAGAGCGCCTGCGCACCCGCTTCGAGTGGGGCATGATCGCGGACCTCCAGGCCCCGGACATGGAGACGCGCATCGCGATCCTGCGGCACAAGGCCGCCGAGCAGAACATCCGCGTCCGAGACGACGTGCTGAGCGTGATCGCCGCCCGCTTCAAGAACAACATCCGCGAGCTGGAAGGCTCCCTGACCCGCGTGGTCGCCTACTCGCGCCTCACGGGCGAGCCGCTGTCGCCCGAGCTGGTGCACTCCGCGCTCGCCTCGCTGGAGCCGACGGAGCCGCGCCTGCCCCCGTCGCCCGAACTGATCATGGACATCGTCTGCCGGTACTTCGAGATCGACCGCGAGGGCCTGCTCTCCAAGAGCCGCGAGAAGCGCGTGGCCTACCCGCGCCAGGTGGCCATGTACCTGATGCGTGAGCTGGCGCACCGGTCGCTTGTGGAGATCGGGGACACCCTCGGCGGCCGTGACCACTCCACCGTGCATCACGGCTGGCGGAAGATGGAACGCTCGCTCGCGGTGGACCCGGAGACGAAGCGCGACATCGGCAGCCTGCGCGAGATGATCGAGTCCTCGCGCCGCATCGCGTAGCGTCGCCGGAGCGGACCGAAACCGGTCTGGCTACCGCCCTTTTCGGCGGCTCTTCACCTGTTATCTATCCACAAAGGCGTGACTTATCGCCGTTTCGATTTGACGGGCGTAGATCACATCAGCCTCGATAAACTGATTACTCCGATAACTCGTTCCGTGCGCGGTTTCGTGGATAACCGGAGGAAATCCGGGGATATCACCGGGGTGTTGTGGCTTACTTTCATTCGCGGCTGATTCCTCGCGCATTCGTGCGACGGTCTGCCGAGCGACGAATCGAAGAACTGTGGACGAACGGGCGAGTCATGACCGAGATATGCACCGTCCCTCTAGATTCGGCCCGCATCTGCTTTCCACGGCGTCCACACCATGACGATGACTACGATCTGATGCTTGCCGCATGGGTGCGCTCACCCGCACAGTGGACTTAACCCATCCACATACCCACAACCGCCAGATCGAGCCGTCCCCGGCGCAGCCCTGCGAGTCAGTCGTGATCGATAGCGTGCAAATCGAAGTCGCCGGCGGCGCTGGCGGAGACGGCGGCGTCTCCTTCCTGCGCGAGAAGTTCTCGCCCCTCGGCGGGCCGGACGGCGGTGATGGCGGCCGCGGGGCCGACGTAATCCTCGTCGCGGACTCCCGCCTCGCCTCGCTCGACCGGTACTCGGACTCGCGCGTCCACGCGGCTGCGGCGGGGGTGAACGGCAGTGGCAACCAGCGTCGAGGCGCCTCCGCGTCTCCGCTGGAGCTCCCCGTGCCGGTGGGTACCACCGTCTGGCTGCTGGACTCACCCCTGGACCAGCCGATCGCGGACCTGGAGCGCGCCGGCGATCGCGCGGTGATCGCGCGTGGGGGGCGAGGGGGCATGGGGAACCGCCGCTTTGCCACGTCCACGCGCCAGGCGCCGAAGTGGGCGCAGTCCGGCGCGGCGGGCCAGCAGCTGCGGCTGCGACTGGAGTTGAAGCTGATCGCGGACGTGGGGATCGTCGGCCTGCCGAACGCGGGCAAGTCCACCCTGCTGACCGCATGGAGCAACGCCTCGCCGAAGATCGGCGACTACCCGTTCACCACGCTGGAGCCTCAACTCGGCGTGGTGAACCTGGGCTACGACTCTTTCGTCGCCGCGGACATGCCCGGCCTGATCGAGGGCGCCAGCGAGGGTGTAGGCCTCGGCATCGAGTTCCTCCGCCACATCGAGCGGACGCGGGTGCTGGTGCACCTGCTGGACATGACGCGCGAGGAGCCGTTGGACGACTTCACGCTGATCAACGATGAACTGAAGGCGTTCGGCCACGGGCTGCCGGAGAAGCCGCAGATCCTCGGGCTGAACAAGATGGACGACTCGGACGCGCAGGCCCGCCTGGAGCTGCTGCAGCCCCAGATCGAGGCGCTGGGCCTCCCACGGCTGTCACTGTCTGCCGCTACGCGCGAGGGCACGCGGGAGCTCGCCCTGCGCGCGCTGCAGGCCCTGCGCGAGGTCCAGATGACGGAGCAGCGCGCGGCTGCCCGCGAACTGCCCGTGCTCACGCCGGCCCCAGCCCAGCGCGCCCGCTTCGAGGCCTACCGCGGCGAGGACGGCATGGCCGTGGTGGATGGGCCCACGCCGAACTGGCTGGCGCAGACGCTCCCCCTGGATGAGCGCGAGGCCCGCGAGGAGTTCTACACGCGCCTGCGGCGAATGGGCGTCCAGCGTGTCCTCAACCGCCTGAAGGTGGTGGACGGCGAGCGCATCCGCGTCGGCGGCGTCGAGCTCGCTTGGGAGGCGTGATCCCGTGACCACGACCGGGGCGACCGGGGGCGCGATCGTCGAGGGCGTCACGCGCTTCGGTATCATGGGCGGGACGTTCGACCCGCCCCACGTGGCGCACCTGGCCCTGGCCGCCGCCGCGCGCGAGGCGCTGACGCTGGACCGCGTGCTGTTCATCCCCGCTGGCGACCCGTGGCGGAAGGCCGGCCGCTCCGTCACCCCCGCCACCCACCGCTTGGCGATGGTGGAGGCGGCCGTCGCTCACCTCGACTGGGTCGAGGTGAGCCGCATGGAGATCGAGCGCAACGGCCCCACCTACACGCTGGACACCGTGGGCGAGTTGACGACGACACGGCCCGGGGCGTGGTGGCTGATCATCGGCGAGGACGCGCTGCTGGATCTGCCGATGTGGCACCAGCCGCAGCACCTGATCATGCGCGTCCGGCTGGCCGTGGCGCGCCGCGATGCCGAAGGTGTCGAGCAGCCCCTGATCACCGACGCCCTGCGCGCCGGCCTCCCCGGCATCGAGGATCGCGTGGACGTGGTGCCGATGCCGCGCATGGACGTCTCCGCGACGAACATCCGCTCACGCATCGAATCGGGCCTGCCGACGGAAGGCCTGCTGCCCGACACGGTGCGCGCGTACATCGACGAGCACGGGCTGTACCGCGAGTAGGGAACCGTCCGGCCCCGGAAGACCCTCACCCTGCCCTCTCCCCGAACAGGGGGAGGGGTCTGAGTCCGGCTCCGGCCTCCTCTCCGGTTTCGGGAGAGGGTTGGGGTGAGGGCACTCTGCCCTACTCGATCTACCGCCGCCTACAGCCTCGACAGGTCGAAGTCCTCCGGCGGGCGGCCGACGATGATCGAGGCGCGCGGGATGGGCGGCAGCAGGAACGGCCGCAGGTCCGCGTAGCGCGAGAACGGGAAGCCCACGTCCGTCGCCAACTGGCGCAGCGTCGCGCTCGAGCGGAGTCGAGGCTGCGCGACCCTCCTGGACACCACCTTCGCGTTCCACGCATCGAGGCGCGCGTTCCCGGTGGGGCCGAACTCCCAGATCACGGCGAGCCCGCCCGGCTCCAGCACGCGGCCGATCTCCATGAACAGCGCGCGCACCTCGTCGTCCGTCAGGTGCTTCACCACGTAGCCGCAGGTGACCAGGCTGAACGTCGCGTCGCGGAACGGCAGCGCCACCGCGCTCGCCTCAACGTAGCGGGCTGCGCGCTGCGGGTTCGTCTCGTCGCGCTGGGCCATGCCCAGCATCGCGCGCGAGAAGTCGAGGCCGACCGGGGGCACGTCGCACGCCAGCTGGTCGTCCAGCGCGCGCAGGATGGCGCCGCGCCCGCAGCCGATGTCCAGCAGCTTCGTCGTGTGGTCGAGCTTCAGCCCCTCGGCGAGGCGATAGAGCGCGGTATTCGCCGCCCACTGCCCCGGCCCCATGAACCAGCGGAACGCCGCGGCGGAGGGCGTGGAGGAGCGCAGCCAGCGCTCGTACTCCTCGTGCCTCGCGGCCTGTGTGTCGGGAGAGATGGACTCTGATGTCACCCGCTCATCCTCACACGAGCGTGTCCCGAGAGGTAGCCACCCGCACCGTTCCCGCCTCCGGAAGTTAACGAGACGAAGATGAGCGTGGCGCAGAATCAGAGGAGGACAACCCCCGTCAGGATGGAGGACGCGATGCGGATCATGCTTTGATCGGACGGCACTGACGCCCCCCGCGCTGCCCTGGCACCGGCGCGCATGCTGGCAGACGCCAGCCAGTCGCCCGTGGAGGTCGTGCGCGTCGTGCAGACGCCTACTGCCTCCCCGGCCAGCATGGACGCGGTGAGCGGGATGACCGCGTTTGGCGGTGCGACGGCCGCGGATCTGCACCGCATCGCCGCTGAGCACCGATGGCAATCGGAGGAGGGCCTCCGGGAGGCCGATCTCCAGCAGGCCCTGGGCGTCGCCCAGAGTGACTGCGAATCGCTGCTGGAGTTCCTCCCCCCGGGGAGCACGGTCTCCGTCCTGAGCACCGAGGGTGATGCGGCCGAGGCGCTGATCGCGCACGCCCACGCGCAGCAGGTCGACCTGATCGTGATGGCGACGAACAGCCGCTCGAAGATCGTGGAGATGTTCGTCGGCAGCGTCGCCCGTGCCGTCGTGAACGCGGGTGTCGCGCCGGTGACGCTCGTTCGCCCCCGCTAGTCGGGGGCCGCCGCGCCCTAGTACCCCGCGGGCCGCGAGGTGCGTGCTTCCGGCGTCTCCAGCAGGAACGACATGCGCACCCGCGCCTCGGCGCCTGCGGGGGCATGCGCGTCGGCGGCCCAGTCGCACATGGCGGCCAGCTCGAGGAGGCGCGGGGCAAGGTGGGCATAGCCCTTGATCAGGGGGCGGAGCGTGTCGTCCGGGGCGGTCCACGCGATTGCGACGGCGCGCGCGCACGCGGCGAGGTCGCCCGCGGGCTGCCAGGAGCGATCCAGCTCGCGCTGGTCGTTCGGCGTCTCCACGTCGCGGTCGGCGTACTTGAGCAGCGGCTTCAGATCGACCTTCTGCTTCGTCTTCAGGTACTGCGCCGCCTGTGCCAGCTCGTGTGTCCCGCCGAAGTCGAGGCTGTATGCCCACGACTGGAAGAACAGCACGATCACCGGGTCGTCGGCGAAGGCGACGGGGCACGGCTCCGCGGGGGTTGGGTCGAACTCCACGTAGAAGCGCTGGTGCGGCTCGCTCGTCATGTGCCGAGGATACCGCGTGCGGGTGCGTTGGCGCCCCTGGTGGGCGGGGCGTGCGGTGAGGGTCCTTCCCCCCGCTCAGCCGGTCGCCGCACGGAGCCCGAGGCGTATATTCCGCCGATGGACTCGACCATCGGCATCATCATCCTCGGCGCGGCGGTCGCCGGCTTCGTGCAGGGGCTGTCCGGGTTCGCGTTCAGCCTGGTCGCGCTGTCGTTCTGGGCGTGGGGCGTCGAGCCGATGCTGGCGGCGACGCTCGCGATCCTCGGTGGGCTCGCGGGGCAGGTGACGGCGGCGATCCGCGTGCGTCGAGGCTTCGACCTCGCGCTGCTCGCGCCGTTCCTCGTCGGCGGCGTGGTGGGCGTGCCGATCGGCGTCGCCGTGCTGCCGATGCTGGACGTGCCGCTGTTCAAGGCGCTGCTCGGCGGGCTGCTGGTGACGTGGTGCCCCGCGATCCTGTTCGCGACGCGCCTTCCGCGCGCGCCCGACCTCGGCTCGTTCGCGAACGGGACGGTGGGGCTGGCGGGCGGCGTCCTCGGCGGCATCGTGGGGTCGGCGGGCGCGGTGCCCACGCTGTGGGCCACGCTGCGCCAGTACGACCGAGACCACGCGCGCGCCGTGGTGCAGAACTTCAACCTCGTCATCCTCGCGCTCAGCGGCAGCGCGCTCGTCGTCACCGGCCGCGTCACGCCCGAGGTGCTCCCGACGCTCGGCATCGTGATCGTGGCGATGTTCGTCCCCGCGCTCATCGGCATGCGCGTCTACATCGGCCTGAGCGAGGTGGCGTTCCGCCGCGTCGTACTGACGTGCCTCACCGCCTCGGGCGTCGCGCTGCTCGTGTCCTCGCTGCCGGTGCTCCTCGCGCGCCTGTAGGGGCGG
>JAQCJS010000024.1 GCA_027592975.1 Chloroflexota bacterium | reverse complement strand
GAGCCGGTGAGCTTCCGCATCGCCTGCGACATCAGGCGGGCCTGCAGGCCGGGGAGGGAGTCGCCCATGTCGCCCTCGATCTCCGCCCGCGGCACGAGGGCCGCGACGGAGTCGACGACGATGATGTCGACGGCGGCGGAGCGAACCAGGGCCTCGCAGATCTCCAGGGCCTGCTCGCCGGTGTCCGGCTGGGAGATGAGCAGGTCGTTAATGTTGATGCCGCAGTTCGCCGCGTACTCAGGATCAAGCGCGTGCTCGACATCGATGTACGCGGCCGTGCCGCCGAGCTTCTGCGCTTCCGCGATGATGTGCTGCGCGAGGGTGGACTTGCCAGCGGACTCCGGGCCGTAGATCTCCGTGATGCGACCGCGCGGGATGCCGCCGACGCCGAGCGCGATGTCCAGAGAGAGGGCACCCGTCGGGATGGCGGAGACGTTCATCGCCGCGCTCGCGTCACCCAGGCGCATGATTGCGCCTTTGCCGTGGTCCTTGATGATCTGGTCGAGCGCCTTGGTCAGCTCGTCGCTCTTGGAACCCTTCTTCTCGACCGCCATCTCAGCCTCCGGTACCTTGCTCGGGTCGTATCCCCCGCCCGATGTTCCGAACACTATAGAACGGACGTTCTGTCGTCAAGCGCAGATGCGGGCGATCACAGGAAAATCTGGGTCGAATGTTCGGATCGCGCCACTGCCCCGTACGAGTTGTCGGTACTCCAGTGTAAGCGGATTCTCGTCTCTCCGCGTGGTGGTGGTGGCCACGCGCGTCGCGCACGGCGATGGGGCATCGAGGATACTGACCGCATGACGACCCGCATCGCCGTCCGCATTGTGCCTCGTGCGGCCCGCGATGTGGTGGTTGGGCTGCGCGGCGATGCGCTGCTGGTGCGGGTGACGGCACTTCCGGTGGGCGGCGCGGCGAACGAGGCGCTGATTCGCGTGCTCGCACGCCGGCTGGGGCTGGCGAAGGGGGCGCTGCGCATCGTCTCCGGGCGCACGTCGAAGCTGAAGGTAGTGGAGATCGCGGGCGTCGATGAGGCAGAACTGGGCCGCCGGCTCTCCGCCACGGCAGGAAGCACCGGGGAGCGCGCCCGGGAGCCTTAGAACGAGGTCAGCTGACGGGCGACTATGAAGAGCAGGATCGTGGCGATCAGCGGCGTCAGATCCAGCATACCCAGGGGCGGGATCACCTTGCGCAGGGGTTCCAGCACCGGGTCGGTGATTGAGACGAGCATCTGCACCACCGGCCCCTCGCGGTCGATGGGGAACCACGACAGCAGCGAGCGGATGATGATCGCGAAGCCGAGGAATTCGATCAGATAGCCGACGATGTGCGCGACCGGGGCGATGGCATCCATTGGCTATTCTCCCAGCTCGCGTGCCCGCTCATAGGCGGCTTCGATGGCACTGTCGATCGCGGTACGGAATCCGGCCGCCTCGAGTTCTGCGAGGGCGGCGGCGGTGGTGCCGCCCGGCGAAGTCACGGCGTTCCGTAGCGCCGCCGGGTGCTGCTCGGACTCGACCGCGTAGCGAGCGGATCCGGCCACGGTGGCCAGAACCAGCCGCTGCGCCTCGGGACGCTTCATCCCCAGCCGCACCGCCGCGTCGATCATGGATTCGATGAACAGGTAGACGTAGGCCGGACCGGATCCGTGGATCGCGGTGGCCAGATCCACGGCGTCATCGTCGTGGACCTCCACGATCGCGGTCGCCACGGCGCCCAGGACGGCGTCCACGTTTCGCCGCTGCGCCTCGTTCACCTCCGGGGCAGGGTAGAACACGGCAGCGCCTTCGCCGATGGCGGCGGGCAGGTTCGGCATCACCCGCACGGCGGCCCGGTGCCCGGCGTAGCGCCGCACGTCGTCCAGCCGCACGCCGGCGGCGATCGAGATCAACACGGCATCGCGAGGCATCGCGCCCTGCAGTCCGCCGGCCACGTGGGCCAGGTCCTGCGGCTTCACCGCCAGGAGCACCACGTCCGCGCCGATGGTTGCGCTCTCCACGTCGTCCGTCACGCGCACGCCGTGTTCGGCGAGCACCAGCCGTCGGGCGGGCATGAGCTCCGCCACGGCGATGTCGTTGGGCGTTGCGACCCGGGCGCGGATGATCCCGCGCAGGAACGCCTCGCCCATGAAGCCGCCACCGATGATGCCGATGCGCACGTTGCTGCCTTCGTCCTGGCTCCCCGCGGGGAGGCTACGCTCGTCGTTCGCCGAAGATCGCGCGGCCGACGCGCACCAGGGTGGCGCCTTCCTCGATCGCGATCGGGTAGTCCTCGGTCATGCCCATGGACAGGCCCCGGAGGCCGTGGGCCGCGGCCAGATCGCGCATGGCGCGGAAGACCGGCCGCGTCTGCTCCGGATCGGCCACCTGCGGGGCCACCGTCATGAGCCCCTCCACCCGCAGCACCGCCGAGGCCGAGGTGGCCGACAGCAGCGCGGGCAACTCCCCGGGCGCGATGCCGGACTTCTGCTCCTCGCCCGCCACGTTCACTTCCAGGAAGCAGGGCAGCGGGCCGCGGTCGCCGCGGGCCTCCCAGCGTCGCTCGATCTCCTCGATCAGGCGGGCCGAGTCGAGCGAGTGGAGGGTGTGAATGACCGGGAGCACCTCGCGCACCTTGTTGCGCTGCAGATGGCCGATGAAGTGCCAGCGCGGGGCCAGCCCGGCGGCGGCGACGGCGGCCTGGTCCAGCACGTCCTGCGCACGGTTCTCCCCAAGGTCAAGGAGGCCGGCGGTCACGGCGTCCCGCACGGCTTCCGGCGGCTGTGTCTTGGAGACGCCCACCAGGGTCACCTCGGACGGGTCGCGGCCCGCGCGTTCGCAGGCCCGCGCGATACGCGCGTGTACCTCGGCGAGCCGGGCGGCGAGGGTCGTGGTGGCAGTCATGCCCGGTAGCGTAACGCGCAGGGGATGGCCCGCGCGAGTGAGCGGGCCGAGCCGGGGCTACCGGCGCTGCGGCAGGGCGGGGCGTTCCCCCCGGGGGCGGGGGATCGGGAAGCGTGGCGTGCGGTCATGCGGCGGGGTCATCGGTCGAATCTCATTCCCAGCGGTATGACGAGCGCCGAGCGCGATGCACGCTCGGGCGATCGTCTACTACTGGGAACGCTCAGGGTGCCCGCTTCGTTCCCGTCGCCATCTCAGGGATTTCCCGCGGTCTCGCGGGCGCCGCAGCGCGTCGGCGACGAGGTCAGCGACGAGGTCAGCGACGAGGTCAGTGGGGGAGGTTGTCCTCGGCCTCGCGGATCGCCTGCTGATCCTTGCGGACGAGCCACCAGACCGCCAGTCCGAGGAGCGACAGGGGGATGAGCGCCAGCGGCGCGTTGGTGAAGAGGAGATAGAGCGTGCTCATCACCAGCGTCAGGGCGACAGCGATCATGAGGAGCGGCTTCGCCAGCTCCGCGAAGACGACGCGGATCATGGCGAAGATCTCGCCCAATGAGCCGGGCTCACGATCTGGCTTGTGTGGCTCGTAGCCGAACATGCTTCGAGTGTACCCGTGCCCCGGCGGACGTGCCGAGGCGGGTCGTAGACTTGCCCGCATGGATGAGGCCCGCATGGATGAGAATCGCCACCCGCTGGCAACGCTCCGCGCGATCGCCCTCACCCTGCCGGAGGCGGTCGAGCGGGAGAGCCACGGCGAGCCCGCATGGTTCGTGCAGGGCAAGCGCATGTTCGCGATGCTCTCCGATCACCATCACGACGACCGGCTGGCCGTCTGGATCGCCGCTCCACCGGGCGCCCAGGAGGCGCTGGTGGACGAGGATCCCGAGCGCTTCTTCCGGCCCCCGTACGTGGGGCATCGAGGCTGGGTGGGGGTCACCCTCGACCTCGCCGAGCCGTTGCCGCGGGATGTGCTGGCGGAGCTGATCACGGACGCCTACTGGATGGTCGCGCCCCGGCGGCTGGTCGAGGCGCTGGACGGCGGCGCATGACGCCCCGCTACGTGCACTCCGAGTAGCCGCAGGACCGGCAGGTGAGGCAGCGGCCGTCGTGCTCTGCCGCCTCGCCGCACGCCGGACACGCGGGCGACGCGGGGATCGAGGCCAGCACGGCCGCGGGAGCGCTGGCGGCGTGGGCGAGCACCTGCACCGCGCGGGAGCCGTCGCGGTAGACCGTCACGCCCTTGCAGCCGAGGCGGTGGGCGAGCGTGTAGACCTCCATCACCTCCCGCGCGGTGGCGTCGTGCGGGAGGTTCACGGTCTTCGAGACGGCCAGGTCGGTGCGCTCCTGGAACGCCGCCTGCATCCGGACGTGCCACTCCGGGGCGATCTTGTGCGCGGTGGCGAAGATGCGCCGGACGTCCTCCGGCACGTCCTCCCGGTCGGCGAGGCGGTCGCCGTGGGCGAGGTCCTCGAAGAGCTCGTCGGAGGCGAAGCCCCGCTCGTGGGCGACGCGCTGGAACGCCTCGCTCACCTCGGGCAGCAGCGTGCCGTCACCCATGCGGCGGTAGTGCGCGAGCGAGAACAGCGGCTCGATGCCGCTCGATGCGCCGGAGATGATGGCGATCGTGCCGGTGGGGGCGATGCAGGTGCGGGTGGCGTTGCGGTAGCGCGGCGCACCGGGCTGGCTCGTGAAGACCGAGCGCTCCCAGTTCGGGAAGACGCCCTTCTCCGCCCCCAGCGCCGCCGAGGTTGCATCCGCCTCCTGGGAGATCGCGGTGGCGATGCGGCCGGCCAGCGCCAGCGCCTGCTCCGAGGCGTACGGGATGCCGGCGGCGATCAGCAGGTCGGCGAAGCCCATCACGCCCAGCCCGATCTTGCGGTTGCCGCGCACCGCCTCCGTGATCTCCGCCACCGGGAAGGTGTTCACCTCCACCACGTCGTCGAGGAACCGCGTGGCGATGCCCACGGTCTCGCGCAGCGCGTCCCAGCGGAGGTCGCCCGCCCCGCCGTTCGCCTCTGCGTCCCAGAAGCGCGCGAGGTGGATCGAGCCGAGCGTGCATGCCTCCCACGGGAGCAGGGGCACCTCGCCGCAGGGGTTGGTCGCCTCGATCTCGCCGAGCGCGGGGGTCGGGTTCGTGCGGTTGATGGTGTCCAGGAAGATCAGCCCGGGGTCGCCCGTCCGCCACGCCGCCCGCGCGATCTCCTCCAGCAGCGCGTGTGCGTCCACGGTGCCGCGCGGGGAGCCGTCGCGAGGATCGCGCAGCACGATCTCGCGGTCCGCGGCGTCCTCGGCCTCGGCGGCTCGCATGAACTCGTCCGTCACGGCGACGGAGATGTTGAAGCGCGTGGCGGTGACGCCGTCGTCCTTCGCGTGGATGAACGCGCGGATGTCCGGGTGGTCGCAGCGCAGGATGCCCATGTTCGCACCGTCCCGCTTGCCTCCCTGCGTGACCAGGCGCGAGACGTCGTCGTAGTGGCGCAGCACGGAGACTGGCCCGCACGCGGATCCGTGGGTGGTCGCGATCGGCTCGCCGATCCCCCGCAGCCGCGAGAAGGAGAAGCCGGTGCCGCCGCCGTACTTCTGCACCATCGCCGTCGCCTCGGCAGTCGACATAATCGACTCCAGCGTGTCCTCGACGGGCAGCACGAAGCAGGCGGCCAGGGTGCCGCGGCCGGTACCGGCGTTCATCAGGGTGGGGGAGTTGGGCATGAACCGCAGCGCGGCCATCTCGTCGAAGAAGCGCTGCGCCCAGAGGCGTCGAGCAGCCTCGTCCGGCTCGCCCGCCGCGACCGCGACCGCGACGCGCGCGAGCATCCCCTCCGCCGTCTCCACCAGCGCCCCCGCGCCGTCACGCAGCAGGTACCGCCGCTCGAGGACGGTGCGGGCGTTCTCAGTCAGCTCAACGGGCGACGTGCGTACCTCGGACGTAGCGACCATGCGCGGCTCCTTCGCGGGGGACGTAGTAGAACATAGGTTCGTACTGCGCCGCAAGCGAGCGGGGTGCGCTCACATGGTAACGGGCGACCTATGGGAGGAGCCTTACCCGAACCGGACTGTTACGTACTTCGACGATACCCGCCGCCAGTAGGAGGGCAGCGACCCACCTCGAGGTACTGGTCCCGGTGTACTGCTTTAGGTGAGCGTCCAACGTTCCGAGCTGTCCATCGACTCGGTAGGTGCCGCCGGCTGGGACCCACCCCTGAGGATTCCCGTTTGCGACTACGAACTCCGGAATGAGTTCGAACGCCCTCCACGGAAGGAAAGTGGGTCGTTCTCCCTGCCCCAGGAGTAGTTCGATGCCGTCGGAGTAGAGGTCTCCGATACGAAACGGCTTGCCGCTGCTAGTCAGATTCAGCGACTGACCCGAGCGAACACGAGCGCGAATAGCAGTCTCGACTGGGCCCATTGGAGGCCTCCTTGCGCGTATTTTACACAAGCACAACGCCCCGGCTCATCACCGGGGCGTCGTCGTGTTCGCGTGGATCGTCGAGGCGCGCTACTTCCGCTTCCTCCCCGACCGCTCCGCCGTCGCCTCCCCGTTCGCCTTTGCGGCGGCGCGGATGAGCGCCTTGAAGGCGGGGGCGTTGATCTTCTCGCCCTCGCGGAGGTCGATGGCGCGGCGCGTGTTGCCTTCGAGGCTGGCGTTGAACAGGCCCTTCGGGTCGGGCAGGGCGGCGCCGCGGGCGAAGGTGAGCTTCACCACCGCCTGGTAGGTCTCGCCGGTGCAGATAGTGCCGCCGTGCGACCAGACGGGGACGCCGGGCGAGGTCGGCTTGGCCCACTTCCACTCCTCGACGACCCCCGGGGCGGCCTCGAGGATCAGCGCGCGGACGCGGGCGAGCGTCTCACCGCGCCAGTCGGCGAGGGCCTCGATGTGCTCGGTGATGCGCGCGGCGGCGGTGCCTTCGGTGTCGCCGGTCTGCTCGGTGTCGCCGGTGGGCGGCATGGCGGCCTCGATTCGTCGCGCGTCGAGGATATCCCCGCGCGGGGCGGGCGGTGGTGACGCGAGGGGCACGGGAACGCCCCGGCTCGTCACCGGGGCGTCTCTGTGTCTGCGTGGAACCTCCAGGCGCGCGTGCCTAGACCGGCTGGGCGCTCCGCGCGGAGGCGATGCTGATCGGCGTGCGGTCGCCGTCGAAGCCGGGGTCCTCGGCGTTGGCGGCTTCCTCGTCCAGCATGGGCTGGTCGTCCTCCAGCTCGTTCACGGTGGACTGGCTGCCGCGGATCAGCGCGTCCAGCTCGTCCTCGAAGAGCTTCGCCTGCTCCGGCGCGATGCCGAGGGGGCTGCGCGCGATGCGGTTGAGCTCCTCCAGCATCTCGTCCAGCGAGACGAACTGGTGGTAGACGGAGGCGAAGCGGATGTAGGCGATCGGGTCGAGCTGCTTCAGGCGGCTGATCGCCATCTCGCCGATGACGCGGCTGGGCACCTCGCCCTGGGACGAGCCCATCAGGCGCTGCTCGATGTCCTCCACGATCGCCTCCACCGCGCCGGTGGCCAGGGGGCGTTTGCGGGCGGAGATGCGGAGGCCGGAGAGCAGCTTCTCTCGCGAGAACTCCTCGCGGCGGCCGTCCTTCTTCACCACCATCACGACGGAGCGCTGGATCTGCTCGAACGTGGTGAAGCGCTCGTCGCACTCCTCGCAACGGCGGCGGCGGCGGATACCGGACTCTGCCGTGCGGGAATCGATCACCTTGCTGGAGGGGTGACCGCAGTAGGGGCATTTCATGAGTGGAGGTTTCTTGCTCTCTTGGGGAGAGAGGTCGTTGTAACCGAGGTGGAGGGAATCACCTCGGATTCGCAATACTGCGGGCCCGAGGCCCGTCGGACAACGGCTTGCATCCACACTTTGGGCGGAACTTGTCCCCAACCTGAGCCATGCGCGGTGTGCGGCTGGGGACGAGCGTTCACTCCGTATCTGGCGTGTTTGCTGGCGTTCCGAGGCGAGCAGTCTCGCGCGCCGAGCGAGGCGGTCGCGCGACCCGCGCTCCCCGCGTGTGGCGAGGGCGCTGCGCTCCTCGCTCCGAGCCCTCGCGCTCCCCCTCGGACAAGCGAACGGGGGGCCTTCGTGTGAAGACCCCCCGTTTCCGAGGACTGCCGGGCTCGAGACGGCAGTCCGGTCGGTCTGAGTGGTTAGCGCGTCGGGAAGCTCCGGCGCAGGAACGTCGGCAGGTCGGTCTCGGTCAGGCCGTCCGCGGCGGTCGGGTCGGGTCGGATCTCGCCGAGCTTGATCGGCTCGTGCGGGGTCTCCTCGTTCAGCATCTGGCGGATGTTCATCTTGCGGACGCCGCTGAACCCGGTCGCGATGACCGTGATCCGCACCTCGTCCTGCATCGAGTCGTCGATGCTGGTGCCGAAGATGATCTCCGCCTCCGGGTCGACCACGCTTGCGATGACGCGGGCGGCGGAGTCCAGCTCGCGCAGACCGAGGTCGCGGGGGCCGGTGACGTTGAACAGCACGCCGGTGGCGCCCGTGATGTCCACCTCGAGCAGCGGGCTTTCGATGGCCTTGCGGGCGGCGTCGGTCGCGCGGTTGTCGCCGCGGCCGGAGCCGATCGCCATCAGCGCGGGGCCGGCGTCCGACATGATCTTGCGGACGTCTGCGAAGTCCAGGTTGACCATGCCGGGCACGGTGATCAGTTCGCTGATGCCCTGGATGCCCTGGCGGAGCACGTCGTCCGCCATCTGGAACGCCTCCTCGATGGAGATGTTCTCGTCGCCGATCTGTAGGAGGCGGTCATTCGGGATGACGATGAGCGTGTCCACTTTGCTCTGGAGGTCGCGGACGCCCTCCTCGGCCTGCTGGCGGCGCTTCGCACCCTCGAAGGTGAACGGCTTGGTGACAACGCCGATGGTCAGGGCGCCCAGCTCGCGGGCGACCTCCGCCACGGTCGGCGCGGCGCCGGTGCCGGTGCCGCCGCCCAGGGTGGCGGTGACGAAGACCATCTCCGCGCCGGCCAGGGCCTCCGCGATCGCCTCGCGGGACTCCTCGGCCGAGCGCTGGCCGCGCAGCGGGTCGGAGCCCGCGCCCAGACCGCGCGTCAGGCGGTCGCCGATGCGGACCTTGATCTCGGCGTTGCAGTGCTCCAGCGCCTGCATGTCCGTGTTCATGGCGACGTACTGCACACCGGGCAGTCGCGCGTTGATCATGCGGTTGACGGCGTTGGAGCCACCGCCGCCCACGCCTACCACCTTGATGGGGGGCAGGCCCTCGTAGTCGCTCATCGTTCGGCCTCCCGTGTGCGCCGTCTTCACGGCCTTGCCTTTGCCAGCCTCCCGCGCCACGGACGCCTGTCGGCGTGAAGGCACGGGAGCGCTACTGGTCTCCATGGATGCGCCGCTTGCCGCCGGGGTGTGCGAAGCGGTGGTCCGGCGCGCCGCGGGTGGGGGCGGCGCATCCGAGGATTCGTGCAACGCCGGCTCGCGAAGAGCCGATGCCGAGACCGTGGCTCCCGCTGGGGCCGGGGGTGCCGTCACGACGTCCGTTGCTTGCGGAACGGGCTGGATGGTGAAGGCGTTCGCCTCGACCTCGGCGGGGGACGGTGCCTCCGCCTGGGCTGCGGGTGCCTCCAGCGATTCGAACTCGGACACCACGTCGGGCGGGGCGGGCTCCGCGGACAGGTCGAGCGCGAACGCGTCCGCCTCGTCCGCGGGCGCCTCGTCCGGCGTCTCGCGCGCGGGCCGTGCGAGCCCGTACGAGCGTTCCGAAGGCGCGGCGGGG
>JAQCJS010000023.1 GCA_027592975.1 Chloroflexota bacterium | reverse complement strand
GGGGTGCTGACGTACATGACGCAGCGCCGCCGGCTGGACGCCTTCCTGGTGGAGCGGGCGCAGGAGCGGGGCGCGGAGTTCCGCGACGGGCAGATCGTGACGGACGTGCGCCGCCTCGCCGACGGGACGTACGAGGTGCGCACGCGGGACGAGACGCACGCCGCGCGGGTGGTGATCGGCGCGGACGGTGCGAACGGCGTGGTGGGCAACCGCCTCGGCTACGCCTCGATCCCGGACGGGGCGGCGGCGCTGGAGGGGAACGTGCCGTTCCCCGGGGGGGTGCCGGCGCAGTTCAAGGGCAAGGTGGTGCTGAACTTCGGCTACGTGCCCGGCGGCTACGGCTGGGTCTTCCCGAAGGGCGACCATGTGAACGTGGGCGTGGGCGGCTGGAAGCATGCCGCTGGGCCTCGGCTCCGCGCGGCGCTGAACCACCTCTGCCGCCTGTACGGCCTCGATCCGGAGAGCGTGGAGGGCCTGCGCGGGCACACTCTGCCGATGGCGGCGCCCGGCATGACGATCGCGGCGCTCGGGTCCGCGGTGATCGGCGATGCGGCCGGACTGGTCGACCCGCTCTCCGGGGAGGGGATCTACGCGGCGCTCGCCTCGGGCACGGCGGTCGCACCGGCGGCGGCGGACTACCTCGCGGGGGCCGCGCCCGACCTGAAGGGCTACCAGGCGGCGATGGAGCGCGAGGTGCTCCCGGAGAACAGCGCGTCCGCAGCGCTGCTGGAGATCTTCCAGGCGGCGCCGGAGCCGTTCATCTGGATGATGCAGCACGCGGGCCCCTTCTGGGACAGCGCGTGCCGGCTGATCCGCGGCGATGCGACGTACGAGGGGCTGACGTACATCGTGGGCCCGGTCTCGCACGCGCTCCTGGGCCCCACCGCGGCGGTGGCGCGGCGCGTGAACCTGAAGCGGCACCCCCGGCGGTGATCGGGTTCGCGCCGCCCGAGGGGATCCGCATCGAGCGCCTCGGGCCGGGGGACGACGAGCGCGTCCTGGCGGCGAGCCACCTGTTTGACGACCCACCCTCGCCGGAGGCGACCGCGCGGTTCCTCGGCCAGCCGGAGCACCACCTGCTGGTGGCCTACGGGGGAGACGACCCTGCCGGATTCGTCACGGGGGTCGAGATGACCCACCCGGACAAGGGCGCCGAGATGTTCCTGTACGAACTGGGCGTGGACGAAGCGTTCCAGCGGCGCGGCATCGGACGGGCACTGGTCCAGGCGCTCGCCGCGCTCGCACGGGAGCGCGGCTGCACCGGCATGTGGGTGCTGACGGACGCGGACAACAAGGCAGCGCTGGCCACGTACCGCGCGGCAGGCGGGGGCGCGCCGCTGCCGCAGGTGATGCTCGACTGGACGTTCTCGCCGTGAGCGAGTTCGCCGTGCGGGAGGCGCTGGAGGCGAACGACCGGGAGCGACGGCACCTCACCCTGCTCACGACCGGACTCGATGCGGGCGCGCTGGGCGAGGTCGTCCACGGGGAGGGGACGGTGGCCGCCACGCTGGCGCACCTCGCCTACTGGGACCGCCTCGCGCTCGTCCTGCTGGAGCGGTGGGCCGCAGGCGAGCCGTACGAGACGGACACGCTGCCCGCGTGGCACGACCATGCGGTGAACGACGCCCTGCTCCAGGAGTGGCTGGCGCTCCCACCGCGGGAGGCCGTGCGGCTGGCGGCGGCGGCGGCGGGAGCGATCGATACGCGGCTGACCGCGCTGCCGCTCACGGAGGCCGCCCGCCTGCTCACGGAGCGGGACGCCGCGTGGCTGCTCCGGCGTCACCAGCACCGGCGCGAACACCTGAGCGAGATCGAGGCCGCGCTGGGACTGCTGGGCTGTTGACGGCATCACGTTGACGCGGCAGACTGTACGCATATGGCGCACCTCACCATCCTCACAGGCGCCCCCACCTCGACCGCGGGTCTCCGCGGCTTCCTGGTACTCGTACTTACGTAGGCGACGCTCAGCGCCTTGCGCTGCCTGCGTCGCCCCCGCCCGCGTGTCGGGCGGTTTTCGTGTCCGGAGAGTTCACCGGGCCCCAACCTCGGGCGCCCTCAGCGAAGGTAAGACGCAGACATGACCATGATGAGCGGCGCCGACATCGTCCTTGAGAGCCTGAAGCAGCTCGGCGTGGACACCATCTTCGGGTATCCCGGCGGGGTGGTGCTGCCGCTGTACGACCGCTTCCCCGCCCACCCGGAGATCCGCCACATCCTGGTCCGCCACGAGCAGGGCGCTGGCCACGCTGCGGATGGGTACGCGCGCGCCTCCGGCAAGCTGGGCGTTGCCCTGGCGACCTCCGGGCCCGGCGCGACCAACCTGGTCACGGCGATCACCACGGCGCACATGGACTCCGTCCCCACCCTGTTCATCACCGGCAACGTGGGTCGCGAGCTACTGGGCCGGGACGGCTTCCAGGAGGCGGACATCACCGGCATCACCATGCCGACGGTGAAGCACAACTACCTGGTGATGCGCGCGGAAGACCTGGCCTACACGTTCGCGGAGGCGGCGTACATCGCCACCACTGGACGCAAGGGGTCGGTGCACATCGACATCCCGAAGGACGTCTTCCTGGAGCAGGCGGACTTCCAGTGGCCGGACAAGATCGAGATCCGCGGCTACCGCCCGCAGACGGTGGGCGAGACCGTGCTGATCGAGGAGGCGGCGGCGATCATCAACGCCGCGGAGCGCCCGATCATTTTCGCTGGGCACGGGGTCATCCTGGCAGAGGCTGCGCCGGAGCTGCGCGATTTCGCGGAGAAGACCGGCACGCCGATCCTGAACACGCTGCTGGGCCTAGGCAGCATCCCGCCGGATCACGCGCTGGCCTACGGCATGATGGGGATGCACGGCTCCTACTGGGCGAACCACGCCGCGAGCAACGCGGACGTGATCATCGCGCTGGGGATGCGCATGGATGACCGCGCGCTGGGCCGCTTCGCAGACATGAACCCGAAGGCGCGCGTGATCCACGTGGACATCGACCCGGCGGAGCACGGGAAGAACATCCCGACGCACGTGCCGATCGTGGGCGATGTGAAGGTCGTCCTGGGCCAGTTGATCGAGGCTGTGGAGACCAGCAGCCACGCGGCGTGGGTGCGCTGGATCGACGACATGCGCAACGACCACCGCCTGTCGATGAGCGTCCCCCCCGGCGAGGAGATGACGCAGCAGCATGTGATCTCGAAGATCGCGCAGTTCATCGGCCCGGAGGCGGTGCTGACCACGGGCGTGGGCCAGCACCAGATGTGGGCGGCGCAGTTCGGCAACATCGCGCGGCCGCACCAGCTGATCACCTCGGGCGGCCTCGGGACGATGGGTTTCGAGGTGCCGGCGGCGATGGGTGCCGCGGTGGCCTGCCCGGATCGCGCAGTCTGGACGATCTGCGGCGACGGCGGCTTCCAGATGACGTTCCAGGAAATCGCCACCATGGTGGACGAGCAGCTGCCCGTGAAGATGGCGATCATGAACAACGGCTTCCTGGGCATGGTGCGCCAGTGGCAGGAGATGTTCTACCAGAACAACTACGTCTCCGTGCACATGTCGCAGCCGGACTTCCTGAAGCTGGCGGAGGCGTACGGCATCCACGGGATCCGCGTCACCGACCGTTCCCAGGTGGATCAGGCGCTGAAGGACGCAGCGGCGTACCCCGGCCCCGTGATCCTGGACTTCCGCGTGGAGGCGGAGGGCAACGTGTTCCCGATGGTCCCGGCGGGTGCCTCGCTCTCCGAGACGATCGAGTCTCCGCAGCGGGTCGGGTAAGGAGCCACAGATGAAGCACACCGTTGCCGCACTGGTTGAAGACCGCCCGGGCGTCCTGAACCGGGTCGCGTCGCTGTTCCGGCGTCGCGGGTTCAACATCGACAGCCTGGCCGTCGGCACGACCGAGGAGCCCGGGATCTCACGCATGACGATCGTCGTGGACGGCCCGGAGGACATCGCCACGCAGGTGGAGCGTCAGCTGGACAAGCTGATCGATGTGGTGACCGTGGAGAACCTGACGTCGCAGGAGACGGTCTCGCGCGAGCTGGCGCTGATCAAGGTCTCAGCACGGCCGGACCAGCGGCGCGAGGTGCTGGACGTGGTTCAGATCTTCCGCGCGCAGGTGGTGGACGTGGCGCCGACCAGCCTCATCATCCAGATCACCGCGGCCGGCAGCACGCTGGACGCGCTGCTGGAGAACCTGCGACCCTACGGCGTCCGCGAGATGGTCCGCACGGGCGTGATCGCGCTGACTCGAGGCGCCCGCACCACGGCGCTGCCGTACGAGTCCGCGGAGGCACGGCGGTTCCACAGCGAGTCCGGCCGCCGCCCGGAGGGCGAGCTGCCGTTCGTGACGGAGTAGGACAGAGCAACAGCACTCAAGACCGGACTGACGCCGGTCGGGTTGAAGGCGGTGGCCGGGGGCCACTGCCAGCGAGGGGGATTGGCTTGGCGAAGATCTACTACGAGTCGGACGCGGACCTGAACGTCCTGAAGGACAAGAAGGTCGGGATCATCGGATTCGGCTCGCAGGGGCACGCGCATGCGCTGAACCTGCACGACTCGGGTGTCACTGTCGCCGTGGGCCTGTACCCCGGCTCCTCGTCGTGGGCGAAGGTGGAGGCGGCCGGCCTGAAGGTCGGCACCGTGGACGAGGTCGCCCGCGACTCGGACATCATCATGATCCTGGTCCCGGACCAGATCCAGAAGCAGGTCTACGACGACCACATCCTCCCCTACCTGCAGCCCGGCAACACGCTGATGTTCGCCCACGGCTTCAACGTGCACTTCAACCGCATCGTCGCGCCTGAGGGCGTGGACGTGACGATGATCGCGCCGAAGGGCCCCGGCCACCTGGTGCGCCGCGTCTACACGGAGGGCGGCGGCGTCCCGGCGCTGGTGGCGATCGAGCAGGACGCGACGGAGGGCGCGCTGGCGACCGCGCTGGCGTACGGCAAGGGCATTGGCGCCGCGCGCTCCGGCATCCTGGAGACGACCTTCCGCGAGGAGACCGAGACCGATCTCTTCGGCGAGCAGGCGATCCTCTGCGGCGGCCTGACGGCGATGATCAAGAACTCCTTCGAGGTGCTGATCGAGGCCGGCTACCAGCCGGAGTCCGCGTACTTCGAGACGTTCCACGAGGTGAAGCTGATCGTGGACCTGATGTACGAGGGCGGCATGGCGGCCATGCGCTCCTCCATCAGCGACACGGCGGAGTACGGGGACTACACCCGTGGCCCGCGCGTCTCTCCGCCCTCGCAGAAGGCGGAGATGAAGAAGATCCTGGAAGAGATCCAGGACGGCTCCTTCGCCCGCGAGTGGATCCTGGAGAACCAGGCGGGTCAGCCGCACTTCAAGGCGCTGCGCCGCCTGAACGCGGAGCACCCGGTGGAGCTGGTGGGCGCCGAAGTGCGCCGCATGATGTCCTGGCTCGAGAAGAAGTAGCCGAGGCGACACGAAGATGACGCGAACCTCGCACCCGGAGCGCGCAGACGCCGTCGTACCCACGTACGGCGACTTCGGCGCGCCTTCGGGCGAGGGGAGAGCGGCCACGGGGCCGCTCTTCGCGTATGTCCCCGGAGCGCGGTGGTCGGGAGCGCTCGTGCCGGATCTGGTACTTCCACGGCCCTCCGCCGCCTGACGACAGGCGGATGGGAGGGCCGGCGCAGACCTCGGCAAGATGACCTGAGCAGCAAGGAAGACAGACGGCTATGAGCGACACCGACAAGATCTACATCTTCGACACCACCCTGCGCGATGGCGAGCAGTCCGCGGGCATCGGCTTCACCATCGACGAGAAGGTGGAGATCGCGCGCGCGCTCGGTCGCGTGAACGTGGACATCATCGAGGCGGGCTTCCCCGCCACCTCCCCCGGCGACCGCGAGGCGATCGCGCGCATCTGCCGGGAGGTGAAGGGGCCGGTGATCGCGGGCCTGGCGCGCGCCGTGGCGAGCGACATTGACACCGCGTGGGAGGCGCTGCGCGGCGCGGAGTCGCCCCGCATCCACGTCTTCATCTCCGCGAGCGAGATCCACCTGGCACAGCAGCTGCGCAAGAACCGCGAGGACGTGATCGAGATGGCGCGCGCCTCCGTCGCGCGCGCAAAGAAGTACGTGAGCGACGTGGAGTTCTCGCCGATGGACGCCACGCGCTCCGACCCGGAGTTCGTGTACCAGATCGTGCAGGCCGCGATCGAAGAGGGCGCGACCACGGTGAACATCCCGGACACGGTGGGCTACGCGATCCCGCGCGACTTCGAGGAGTTCATCCGGAACATCCGCAAGAACGTGCCGGACATCGACAAGGCGCGCATCTCCGTCCACTGCCACAACGACCTGGGCATGTCGACGGCGAACTCGCTGGCTGGCGCGCTGGGCGGTGCCCGCCAGATCGAGGGCACGATGAACGGCATCGGCGAGCGCGCGGGCAACGCGTCGCTGGAAGAGATCATCATGGCGATCAAAACGCGCCCGGACTTCCTGCACCTGCACACAGATGTGAACACACGCGAGCTGTACGCGGTAAGCAAGCTGGTGGAGCGCGTCTCCGGCATGGCGCTGCAGCCGCACAAGGCGGTCACGGGCAAGAACGCTTTCCGCCACTCCAGCGGCATCCACCAGGACGGGGTCCTGAAGATGCGTCAGACCTACGAGATCATGGATCCGGCGGACATCGGCATCCCCGCGGGCTCCTCGATCGTGCTGACGAAGGTGTCCGGTTCGCACGGTGTGCGCTCGCGCCTGGCCGATCTGGGCGTGCACCCGACGGACCAGGAGTTCGCGCGCATCTTCCAGGCGTTCAAGGACGTGGCCGACGCCAAGGACGAGGTGGACGACCGCGACCTGATGGCGATCCTGGGCGAGCAGACGCAGATCAAGGTGGAGGACGCGTGGACGCTGGACCTGGTCCAGGTCTCCGGCGGTGACCACTCGGCGCCCACGGCCTCCGTCCGGCTGCTGGACGCGGCGGGCCAGTCACACATGGACGCGGCGATCGGCACCGGCCCGGTGGACGCGATCTACAAGGCGATCAACCGCGTCACCGGCGCGGAGAACCTGCTCACGGAGTTCAGCGTGAAGTCCGTGACGGAGGGCATTGACGCGCAGGGCGAGGTGACGATCCGCATCGAGGCGGACGGGACGACGTTCCAGGGCCGCGCGGCGGACCCGGACATCCTGGTCGCCGCGGCGCGGGCCTACCTGCACGCGCTCAACCGCTCCATCGCCACGCCGGCCTCGGCCGTGCCGGAGGTGATGGCGGACCGCAACTAGCACGCCGGCGACGGATCGCCACTAGACTGCAGCGCGGCGAGGGCGTCCTCGCCGTGCAGGGGACACACGGGGGGACACGAATGGCCGGAACTGGGCCGAAGACGATCATCGAGAAGATCTGGGACGAGCACGTCGTCCGGACCGCCGACGGCGAGCCGGATCTGCTGTACATCGACCTGCACCTGGTGCACGAGGTGACGAGCGCGCAGGCGTTCGAGAGCCTGCGCATGAACAGCCGTCCGGTGCGCCGCCCGGATCTGACGCTGGCCACCGTTGACCACAACGTGCCGACGTTGGATCGCCGCCTCCCGAACCCCGACCCGCTGTCCACCCAGCAGATCGAGGTGCTGCGCGAGAACTGCAAGGAGTTCGGCGTCCCGCTGTGGGACATCTTCGACATCCGGCAGGGCATTGTGCACATCATCTCGCCGGAGCACGGGCTCACGCAGCCCGGCATGACGATCGTGTGCGGCGACTCCCACACCGCCACGCACGGCGCGTTCGGCGCGCTGGCGTTCGGCATCGGGACGTCGGAGGTGGAGCACGTCCTGGCGACGCAGACGCTGCCGCAGGCGGCGATCAAGACAATGTCCGTGGAGGTCACCGGCGAGCTCAAGAAGGGTGTGACGGCGAAGGACGTGGTCCTGGCGGTCATCCGCAAGATCGGCGTGGACGGCGGCATCGGCCATGTCATCGAGTACCGCGGCGACGTGATCCGCAACCTCTCGATGGAAGGCCGGATGACCGTCTGCAACATGACGATCGAGGGCGGCGCGCGCGCCGGTTTGGTCGCGCCGGACGAGACGACTTTCGCCTACATGAAGGGCCGCGACTTCGCCCCGCAGGGCGAGGACTGGGACAAGGCCGTCGAGTACTGGGAGTCGCTGGCCACGGACGAGGGTGCGACCTTCGACACCTCGATCGTGCTGAAGGGCAAGGACATCGAGCCGCACGTGACGTGGGGCACCACGCCCGCGCAGAGCATCGGCATTTCGCAGTCGGTGCCGAAGCCGGAGGACGCGGCGACCGCGTCGGCGCGCGAGACGGCGGAGCGCTCGTTGAAGTACATGGACCTGAAGGCGGGCACCCCGATCCAGTCCGTGGGCATCGACCGCGTGTTCCTCGGCTCCTGCACCAACGGGCGCATCGAGGATCTGCGCGCGGCCGCGACGATCGTGAAGGGCAAGCATGTCGCCTCCACCGTGAAGGCGATGGTCGTGCCGGGCTCCGGGCTGGTGAAGCAGCAGGCCGAGGCCGAGGGCCTGGACGTGGTGTTCACGGACGCGGGCTTCGAGTGGCGCGAGCCGGGCTGCTCCATGTGCCTGGGCATGAACCCGGACATCCTGCTCCCGGGCGAGCGCTGCGCCAGCACCAGCAACCGCAACTTCGAAGGACGGCAGGGCGCGGGCGGACGCACGCACCTGGTCAGCCCGGAGATGGCGGCTGCCGCCGCGATCGCCGGTCACTTCGTCGACGTGCGCGACCTGTAGGCCTGAGGAGTTACCGATGAACAAGATCAGCCAGGTCGCCGGTCAGGCGTTCCCGCTCAACCGCGCGGACGTGGACACCGACCAGATCATCCCGAAGCAGTTCCTGAAGCGCATCGAGCGCTCCGGGTTCGGTGAGTTCGCCTTCTTCGACTGGAGGAAGGACCCGAACTTCATCACCAACGACCAGCGCTACGCCGGCGCGCCGATCATCCTGGCGCAGCAGAACTTCGGCTGCGGCTCCAGCCGCGAGCACGCGGTCTGGGCGATCGAGGACATGGGCGTGACCGCGATCCTCGCCCCCTCGTTCGGCGACATCTTCCGCACGAACTGCTCGAAGGTGGGCGTGGTCACCGTGCAGCTGTCGCAGGACGACATCAACTTCCTGATGTCGCGCTGCGAGGAGTTGCCGAGCACGCAGATCGTGGTGAGCGTGGCAGACCAGACGGTCAGCGTGCAGGGCACGGACTGGAAGCGCCCGTTCAGCATCGACCCGTTCGTGAAGCACCGCCTGCTCAACGGCCTGGACGACATCGGCCTGACGATGCAGCACACGGACGTCATCGGCACGTTCGAGGAGACGCGCAACCCGCTGAAGCCGACCACGGAGCGCGCCTTCGCGGACACGCTGAAGACCCCGTAGTCCTCCGCTCCACGGAGACGCCGTGACCACCGAGGCCGTACGCCGAGCGCTGCAAGCGTCAGGCGTGCGGCCTCTTCGCATGCCCAGCGCGGTGGCGCACCTCGGCTCCGGCTACGTTGCGGATGCGTACCGCATCCCTACAGTCGAGGGCGACCTGGTCCTGCGGCTGCCGAAGCCGCCGCTCGACCACAGCGTCCCGCTGCTCCGGCGCGAGGTACGGCTGCTACGCGCCCTGAAGCACTTCGACTTCGGCGTGGAGGTGCCGCGCGGGATGTGCGAGGTTCGAGAGCAGCGCGTATTCCACGGCACGCTGCACGCGCACGTGCCGGGTGCGCCGTTCCCGCTCGGGCTGCGGGGTGCCGCGCGGGCGCGACTGTGCGAGGGCATCGGGCACTTCCTCGCAGCGTTGCACGGCGTCCCTCGTGAGGTGGCGCTCCGCGCGGGGGTGCGCGAGCGTGACCTGTGGGCGGACGTGTACCGCGGGCTGATCGGAGAGGCGCTGCCGCACCTCGGCGCGGGCGCGCGGGCGTGGCTCGCCGCAGCGGGCGAGGCGTTCGCG
>JAQCJS010000022.1 GCA_027592975.1 Chloroflexota bacterium | reverse complement strand
CGGAGCGCTTCTTCACGTTCGGCATCGCCGAGCAGAACATGGTCTCCGCGGCCGGCGGCCTCGCCACGGTGGGCTACACCGTGGTCGCCTCGACCTTCGCAGTCTTCGCGGAGCACGCGTTCGACCAGCTCCGCATGTCCGTCGCGCAGCCGCGCCTCAACGTGAAGATCGTTGCGAGTCACGGCGGCGTCTCCACCGGCGAGGACGGCGCCTCCGCGCAGTCCGTGGAGGACTACGCGCTGTTCTCGTCCCTGGTGAACTTCACGGTCTGCGTCCCCGCCGACGTGGTCGAGGCGGAGGCGATGGTCGCCGCCGCGGTCGCCGCGCCCGGCCCGTGGTACATCCGCACCGGCCGTCCGAAGATCCCCGTCATCTACACGGACGGCCCGCGCTTCCAGGTCGGCAAGGCTGACATGCTGCGGGATGGCTCCGACCTCACGATCGTCGCGTGCGGGCTGCTCGTGGAGCGCTCGCTCCGTGCGGCCGATGCACTGGAGCGCAGCGGCATCTCCGCGCGTGTGCTGAACATGGGCACGATCCGCCCGCTCGATGTCGAGGCGCTCACCGCCGCCGCGCGCGACACCGGCGCGATCGTCGTCGCGGAGGAGCATCTGACGCACTCCGGCCTCGGCGCGATGTGCGCGCAGGCGCTCGCCGCCAGCACGCAGCCCGTGCCGATGGAGTTCGTGGGCGTGCAGGATCGCTACGGCGAGTCCGCGACCTGGGACGAGGTTCTGGAGATCATGGGCCTGACCGCGGAAGGCGTGGAAGCCGCCGCCCGCAAGGTGGTCGCCCGCAAGCGCTAGACGCGCGCAACCCGCTCAGAGGCTCTCACCCTGTTCTCTCCCGCTGTGCAGGGTTCTGAGCGTCGTCCCCTTCCGGCCCCCTCGCCCTACCGCAGGCCGAGCAGCCGCACGAGGTCCTCGAGGCTGGCGAGCTCGATGTCGGGGTGGTGCTCGTCCTCGGCGGGGCGGCCGGCGCGGTTCACCCACGCGCTCTGCCAGCCCGCCGCGCGCGCGCCCGCGATGTCCTGCGAGCGCATGTCGCCGATGTGCAGCGCCGCGTGCGGGAGCGCGCCCAGCGGCGCAATCGCGTGCGCGAAGATCGCTGGGTCAGGCTTCACGAGGCCGACCTCCTCCGACACGACGACGTGCCGGAACCAGTGCTCAAGGTCATGCGCCACGATCTTCATGCGCTGGTGCGTGGTGTTGCCGTTGGTGAGCAGGATCATCGGGTAGCGCGCCCGCACCGCCTCCAGCGTGGCGAGCGAGTCCTCGAACAGCCGCATCATCGCGGGCCACGTCGTCTCGTACTCCTCGTACGCGGC
Organism: Chloroflexota bacterium; assembly: GCA_027592975.1. The sequence continues at coordinate 8,713 of JAQCJS010000022.1, read as the reverse complement.
GTCGGCGGCGTCCAGGTCGGGCGCGGCGTGGCGTTCCAGGAGCATGCGCCAGCCCTCGCGCACGTAGTCCGGGCTCCACTCGCCGCGCACGCGCTCCCAGATCTCGATCAGGAACGGCTGGAACACGCGGTCGTGCACATGCCCGGGATCGCCCAGCGTGAGCAGCGCGGGGTAGCGCTCCGCAAGCCGCGCGAAGGGGGCCGCGAAGCCGTCCCGCCACGCGGTGTGCGAGTCGATCAGCGTCCCATCGAGGTCGAACGAGACGACCTCGATGCGGCCGACGTCGAGGCGCCCGGGCTCGGGCGGGTCGGCGTCGGCGCGTGCCGGGTCGGGAATGTTAGCGGCGGTCGTCGCGGGCTTCCTCATCATCATCGTCGTCGTCTTCGTCATCGGTGTCATCGGCTTCGTCGAAGTCGGTCGCCTCGTCCTCGGAGTACGTGCCGAACTCCGTGCCGCGCCACACCGTCACCACGAAGTCCTCGCGGTACTCGTCTGCGGTGGAGACCAGTCGCGCGTCCACGTCCGCGATCAGTTCCTCGATGTCCTCCTCCGGCACGGAGGTGTGGACGATCAGGATCCCGTAGGCCTTCGCCCCCGTGAAGTGCAGGTCGACCCGGCCGATCACGGCGGTGTCGTTCTCAATCCGCCATGCCTCGGACTGAGGTGTGCGGGCGATGCGTTCGAAGTGGGTGGTGGGCACGGTGCGCTCGTTTCGGGTGGTCGATGTGTGGTTGGGTCGTGTCGAGGTTCCGCCTGCGCCTATCGCACCTGCCCGTTGCCGAGCACGATCCACTTGTAGGAGGTGAGTTCCTTCAGCCCCATGGGGCCGCGCGCGTGCATCTTCTGCGTGGAGATACCCACCTCCACACCCAGGCCGAACTGCGCGCCGTCGTTGAAGTAGGTGGATGCGTTCACGAACACTGCCGCCGCGTCCACGTCGCGCTGGAAGCGCTGTGCCGCGGCCCACGAGTCCGTGACGATCGCCTCCGAGTGCCCGCTGCCGTGCGCCTCGATGTGCTCGATCGCGGCGTCCAGGTCGTTCACAATGCGCACGGAGCAGTCCAGCGACAGCCACTCGCGGTCGTAGTCCTCGGGCTGCACGGGCGTGGCCTGCGCGCCGCGCACCAGCGGCAGCGCGCGCTCGTCCGCGTGGACTGTCACGCCCTTCGCGCCCAGCGCCTCCGTCATCATCGGCACGAAGCGGTCCGCCACGGACGCGTGCACCAGCAGCGTGTCCATCGCGTTGCACACGGAGGGACGTACCGTCTTCGCGTTGATCACGATGTTGCGCGCCATGTCGAGGTCGGCCTCGGCGTCCACGAACGTGTGGCACACGCCGATGCCGCCGGCGACCACCGGCATGGTGGCCTCCTGCTGCACGCGGCGGATCAGATCGGCGCCGCCGCGCGGCACCATCAGGTCGACCAGCGACCCGGCGTTCAGCAGCGCGCCGACCTCATCGCGATCCGTGGACTCGATGAACTGGACGATGCCCTCCGGCAGCCCGGCGGCAACCGCCTCGCGCGCGATGATCTCGGCGAAGACGGCGGAGGTGGCGTGTGCGTCCGTGCCGGAGCGCAGCACCACGCCGTTGCCGGACTTCAGGCACACCGCGGCGATGTCCACCGTCACGTTCGGGCGCGATTCGTAGATCGAGGCGATCACGCCGAGCGGGACGCGGATGCGGCCGATCTGCAGACCGTTCGGGCGCGTCACCATCTCCTCGGTCACGCCGATCGGGTCGGGCATCGCGGCGACGGCGCGCGTGTCGTTGGCGATCGCCTTCAGCCGCGCCCCGGTCAGCTCCATGCGGTCGATGAACGAGCCGGTCAGGCCGTTCGCCCGGCCGCGCTCGATCTCCGGGCCGTTCACGGCCAGGATGCGCGGCGTCTCCGCCTCGATCGCGTCGGCGATGCGGCGCAGCGCGTCGTTCCGCTGGTCGCTGCTGACGGCGGACATCCGGCGGCTCGCGGCGCGCGCGAGCGCTGCCTTGCGGGTCGCCTCGGACTCGGCGACGGGTCGGGAGATGGTGGTGGTCATGTTCAGCCCCTTCGGGTCGAGGTTACACGAGCACGAGATTGTTGCGGTGGATGACCTCCGCGCCGAACTCGTACCCCAGCAGGTCTGCGATCTGATCGGAGTGGCGTCCCAGGATCTGCGCCACCTCCGCGCGGGAGTAGTTTGCGATGCCGCTGGCCAGGTGGCGGCCGGCCTGGGTCATCACGTGCACCACATCGCCTCGGACGAACGTCCCGTCGCACGCGGTGACGCCGGCCGGCAGGAGCGAGGAGCCCCCGCGGAGCAGCGCGCCGGCGGCACCGTCGTCCACCACCACCCGCCCGCGCGCCTGCAGCCCGGACAGCAGGTAGCGGCGACGGCTCTCCAGGTGGTCGCCCACCGGCAGGAAGTGCGTCCCCACGGGCTCCCCGGCGACGGCGCGCAGGACGATGTCGCGCTGCGCGCCCGCGGCCAACACCACGTGCGTCCCGCCCTGCGTGGCGATTCGCGCGGCCTGCACCTTCGTGTGCATCCCGCCCGTGCCGCGCACGCCCGCCGATCCAGAGGCGGCCCGCTCGATCGTCTCGTCGATGCGCGGGACTTCCTCGATCAGCTTCGCACTCGGGTCGCGGTTGGGGTCGGCGGTGTAGAGGCCCGCGATGTCGGTGAGGATCAGCAGCAGGTCGGCGTCGACGAGGTTCGCGACCTGCGCGGAGAGGTTGTCGTTGTCGCCGATCTTGGAGTCGCTGATCTCCTCCACGGAGACCACGTCGTTCTCGTTCACGATCGGCACCACGCCCAGCTCCAGCATGCCGAGCAGCGTGTTGCGCGCGTTGAGGTAACTCAGGCGATCCGCCAGGTCGCGGCGCGTGAGCAGCGCCTGCGCGATCGGCACGTCCTGCAACTCGAACATCTGATCCCACAGCGCCATCAGCCGCGACTGGCCGATCGCCGCGAGCACCTGCCGCGACTGCACGTCACGAGGCGGCAGCGATCGCGCGTCATGGTGCGTCCTGATGCGATGACGTCCCGCGGCGATCGCCCCGGAGGTCACCACGATCACCTGCACCTGGCGCGCGACGAGCGCGGCGATCTGCTCGGCGATCGAGGCCATCGCGACGGTGTCGATCTGCTCCGTGCCCGCAGTGAGCACGTTCGACCCGATCTTCACGACGACGCGACGGTAGACTGTCTGCTGAGGCTGAAGGCGCTGTCCCGTCATGGCGCGCTCCCCCCTTGGGAGCGTTGAGGTGCGAATGCGGCTACGATGATGATGCGGTGGGCCTGAGTCGAGGAGGTCAGCACTGGCGCAGCCAGCACAGATCGTGCGCCTCTCGATGGCTCAGTGGCGAGTGCCCCTGAGGATCCTCGGCCGTGCCGCGACCAATTTCATCGAAGACTCCGGCAACCAGATGGCTGCCGCGATCTCGTACTACGCCCTGTTCTCGCTCTTCCCGCTGACCCTGCTCGCCGTCTCGATCTTCGGCATCGTCATCCGCGATCCCCGCCTTCAGGACGTTGTGCTGGCCGCGATCATCGGCTTCCTGCCGATCCAGGATCAGAGTATCGCCAACTCGCTCCGCAACGTCGCGGCCCTCGGCCCCACGCTCACGGTGGTCTCCGCGCTCGGCTCCCTGTGGTCGGCGGGCGCGCTCTCCGCCGCGCTGCGCTCCGCGTTGAACGTGGTCTTCGAGGCACAGACCGGCCGCCCGTGGTTCCGCGCGAAGATCATCGACTACATCTTCCTGCCGATCATCGCCCTGCCGCTGGTCGGCGGCATCGTCCTGACCACGGCGTGGCGTATCGCGCAGGCGGAGCTGGGGCAGGCGCTGGGCGTGGTGAAGAGCCCGATCTCGTTCTCGTTCTTCTGGAACGCCGGCGCGCTGGCGATCCCCCTTGTGCTGACGTTCGTGGCGTTCATGCTCACGTACTGGATGTTGCCGAACCGCCGTCCGCGGTTCCGCCACATCTGGCCGGGCGCGTTGCTGGTCGCCGTGGGGTTCGAGGCACTGAAGTTCGGCTTTGCGGCGTACCTGGAGCACTTCGCCTCGTTCAACCTGATCTACGGCTCGCTGGGGTCGGTGATCGTGCTGCTGTTCTGGGTCTACCTCACCGCGAACATCGTCATCTTCGGTGGCGAGGTGGCCGCGGAGGTGCCGCACGTGCTGTACGGCGAGCCTCGCCACGGCGGCGGCGCGGAGGGCAACTGGAAGCAGTCCGCGCTCTCGTTCCTGCGTGGCCTGGTGATGGCCGGCGACGAGGAGACGGCGGAGCCGCGCCGCCGGCCCCCGCCTCAGCCCGGCAACGGCAAGTAGCTCCGAGGCGCGACCGACGCGACCGGGCCGGCGGAGCCTCGGAGCCCTCACCCCCACCCTCTCCCGCTCCGCAGGAGAGGGGGCCGGAGCGACGTGCCGACGTGCGTGTGTCTTTCGTGCAGTGGGTGGGCTGCTGCGGCACGGTGCGTCCGCGGGTGAGCCGCAGATCGCTCCGGCAGCCTCCCCCGCGCGCGTGAGCGCCCCAGCGAACCGGGGAGCGCGAGGGGCGCACCACCGCGCTCCCGCCGTCCTCGACCCCCGCGCTACGCCTTCCGCAGCGCGAACACCGCCTCCACGCCGTCGATGTCCGCGTCCGTCCGTGCGTCACCCTCCGGCGCATCGCTCGCCTCGAGGCTGAGCGCCAGCACCTCGTCGCTGATCATGACGCCGTGCGAGGCCATGACGTCGCCCACGGGTACGCCCGCGCGGTACGTCACGTGGATGCGGTCGGAGACCTCCAGCCCCGCGTCGCGCCGCAGGTCCTGCAGCCGCCGCACCACCTCGCGTGCGATGCCCTCCGCCAGCAGCTCCGGGGTCAGCGTGGTGTCGACGAGCGCGGCGTAGCCGGACTCCTCCTGCGCCGCCCAGCCCTCGCTCGCCTCCACGGTGACAAGGACGTCGGTCGGCGCGAGCGTGAACTCACCGACTGTGATCGGATCGCCCGCGCGCATCGTCGCCACGATCGCGGCGGCGTCCGCCGCCTGCAGTGCCGCGCGCACCTTGCCCACGTCCTGTCCGAACTTCGGGCCGAGGACGGGGAGGTTCGGACGCAGCGTGTACGACAGGCGGTCGCCCGGATCCGTGAGCGCCTCCACCCGCTTCACGTTCAGCTCCTCCGCGATCTGCGGGGCAAGGCGCTCCAGCGCGCGCCGCTCCGCGTCGTTGCGCGGGACGAGGATCGCGGCGGCCAGCGGCTGGCGCACCTTCGTCTGCGCCTTCGCGCGCGCCCCGCGCCCCAGCGACACCATGCGCTGCACGAGCGCGATGTCGTCCGACAGCCCCTCGTCGATCGCGTCCGTGTCCACCTCGGGCCAGTCGGCCAGGTGCACGGAGTCGCGCGCGTCCGCCACGCGGCCGGCGACCAGGTTCTGGTACATCGTCTCCGCGATGAACGGGGTGAACGGTGCGAGCAGCTTCGCGACCGTCGACAGGCACTCGTACAGCGTGGCGAACGCCGCCGGCGAATTCGCGTCCTCTGACCGCCAGAACCGACGCCGCGAACGGCGGACGTACCAGTTCGACAGTTGATCGACGAACGCCTCGATCGGGCGGGCCGCGTCGGCGGGCTCGTACGCGTCGAGGGCCTCCGTCACCTTTCGGACAGTGAGGTTCAGTTCACTCAGGATCCATCGATCAAGTTCGTTGACCGGCCAAGCTGCGGCGACACCACTGGCGCTCGGGTGGAAGACACCAAAACGGTTGACCTCGCCGCTGGTCACATCGAAGTCCGCCGTGTTCGCGTACGTCACGAAGAACGAGTACGTGTTCCACAGCGTCGACAGGAAGCGCCTCGAAGTCTCGGCGACGAGGTCGGCGGAGAAGCGCCGCGAGTTGCCCGGCGGGGACGCGGTGTACATGTACCAGCGGATCGCGTCCGCGCCGTGCTGATCCAGCACACTCCACGGGTTCACCACGTTCCCGCGCGACTTCGACATCTTCTGGCCGTCGCCGTCCAGGATGTGGCCGAGGCAGATCACGTTGGAGTACGCCAGTCCGGCGTCCACGTCCTCCGTGCTGTTCAGCAGCGTGGCCAGCGCGTGCAGCGTGTAGAACCACCCGCGCGTCTGATCCACGGCTTCGCAGATGAAGTCCGCGGGGAAACGCGACTCGAACAAGTCCTCGTTCTCGAACGGGTAGTGCCACTGGGCGTAGGGCATCGCGCCGCTGTCGAACCACGCGTCCGCCACCTCCGGCGTGCGGCGCATGGTGCCGTTGCACGTGGGGCAGCCGATCTCCACGCGATCGATGTACGGGCGGTGCGGATCGATGCTCCCGTCCGTCGCGCGGATCGCGCTGCCGGTGCCGCCGATCGCCCGCCCCAGCAGATCCTCGTACGAACCGATGCACTCGATGTGATCGCACAGCTCGCACACCCACAGCGGCAGCGGCGTGCCCCAGTAGCGTTCGCGCGAGACCGCCCAGTCGATGTTGCCCTCGAGCCACTCGCCGAAGCGGCCCTCCTGGATGTGGTCGGGCACCCAGTGGATGCGGCGGTTGTTCTGCACCATCTTCCGCGCGACGGCGGTCGTGCGGATGTACCAGCTCGGCTTCGCGTAGTAGAGGACGGGCGTGTCGCAACGCCAGCAGAACGGGTACGTGTGGCGGATCTTCTCCGAGCGGAACAGCAGTCCACGCTCCCGCAGATCCTGCGTGATCGGATCGTCCGCGACCTTCGCGAACAGCCCGTCGCCCGGCCCGCCGACCAGTGTGCCGTCCAGGCGCACCGGCTGGAGGAACATCAGCCCCTCCGTGCGGCCCATGCCGTAGTCGTCCTCACCGAAGGGCGGCGCGACGTGCAGGATGCCCGTGCCCTCGTTCGTGGTCACGTGATCCGAGGCGATCACGCGGCGCGCGGGCAGATCGTCGAAGGACTTCGGACGCTGGGTGCGCCCGTCCACGAACATCAGCGGATCCACGCCCGGCCACCCGGTCGACTCGTACAGCGGCTCGTACCGCAGCCCGACGAGCGACGTGCCCGGCAGCAGCTGCACGATCGTCGCGTCCTCGCCCGCGACCTTCGTGGCGAGGGCGCTCGCGACGATCACGCGCTCCGTGCCGACATGGGCGTCTTCGCGCTCCACCAGCGCGTACTCCGCGGTCGCGAGCACCGCCAGCGCGACGTTGCCGGAGAGCGTCCACGGTGTCGTCGTCCACGCGAGCAGGCTCGTCGGCACGCCGTCATCGAGGTGCAGCTCTGGGCTGGCGCCGCTGCGCTCGTTCAGGCGGAAGCGCAGCGTCACGCCGGGGTCGGGCGTGTCATCCTTGTAGCCCTGCGCGATCTCGTGCGATGACAGGCTGGTCTGGCAGCGCGGGCAGTGCGGCGTCACGCGGAAGTCGCGGAAGACCAGCTGGTTCTCCCACAGCCGCTTGAAGATCCACCAGCACGACTCCACGTAGTCCGCGGAGTACGTGACGTAGGCGTCCTCCATGTCCACCCAGAAGCCGATGCGGTCCGTCATCCGCTCCCACTCGGAGACGTACTTGAAGACGGACTCGCGGCACTGGCGGTTGAACTCCTCCACGCCATACGCCTCGATCTGCTGCTTCGTGGAGAGACCGAGCGCGCGCTCCACCTCCAGCTCCACCGGCAGGCCGTGGGTGTCCCAGCCGCCCTTCCGCGGCACGCGGTAGCCGCGCATGGTGCGGTAGCGTGGGATCAGATCCTTGAAGACGCGCGCCAGCACGTGGTGGATGCCCGGGTTGCCGTTCGCCGTGGGCGGCCCTTCGAAGAACGAGAACACGTTGTCCTCGGGGCGCTCCTCCACGGTGCGCTTGAAGATGTCGTGCTGCTTCCAGAACGCGAGGATGCGCTCCTCCTGCTCCGGGAGGGAGACGCGGGAGGAGACCGCTTCGAACTTCGGCGCCGCTGTAGCCATCGCACATCCTCGATCTCTGCGAGCACGAAAAAGCGCTCGCCACACACCATGCCTGGTGCGGGACGAGCGCTCGATGATCGGACGCCCGCGGTACCACCCGCGTTGCCTCGCCTGCGCGCCGTGCGCGAGGGACGAGGCCGCTCACCGCGCAACAGAGGGCGCCCCCGCGGGGGTGCCTCGATCGCGCTGCCCCTGGTAACGGTGGGCGCTCCGGCCGCGTCTACTGCTCGCGCTCCCGTGGGGCGCAAGGTTCGGGCGGCAGCTCGGGAGTGATCTTCGTCCTGCGCGCTCTCCCGTGAGAGGCACGTACCGGGCTCACACCGCCCCCGGCTCGCTTCGCGTGGCCTCGATTCGCTCGAGGCCGCAAGACTACGCGTCTCCGTCGTCGCTGTTGTCTGTGTCTGCTGTTGTCTCGGACGTTGTCTCGAACCAGGTCAGTCTAGGTTCCGCGGCACGCGCCGATCAAGGCGTCGCAGCGCCCACAGGTACCACGCCGCATCGCCGAAGACGCACGTCCAGCCGAAGTAGAACACGGCGGTGCGCATCCCCGGGTCCGGGATGCTGGCGGAGATGAACCACAGCACCATCCCCACCAGCGTCAGCCCTTTGATCGGGCGACGCGGCCGCGGGGCGGTCTCCGGCGCATACTCCGCCGCCAGCCCGCGCGCCTCGCGCAGGATCACGATCCAGATCGCGATGAGCGCCACGAGGAGCGCCAGGTCGAAGATCACCAGCGCGCTCATCGTCGGCTTCGCCTTCGCCGCTAGATCTTGCCGGCGTCCGGGTCCAGCACCACGGGACGAG
>JAQCJS010000021.1 GCA_027592975.1 Chloroflexota bacterium | reverse complement strand
GCCCGCGGCTCCATCCGCGCCGCCGGTCTCTGGGCCGCAGCCGCTCACCCCGCCCGCAACCGCCTTCGCGTTGCTCCTGGCCGCACTCTGGGGCGGCAACGCGCCGGCGATCAAGGTGGGCCTGCAGGACGCGCCCCCGCTCCGGCTCGCCGGGCTCCGCTTCCTCGCCGGGGGCGTCGTCATCCTCGCGTGGGTCGTCTCCACGAAGCAGCCACTGCTCCCCACGCGCGAGGAGTGGCGGCCGCTGGGCTGGCTGGCGCTGCTGTTCACGGTGCAGATCGCCTTCATGAACATCGGCCAGGATCACACCACCGCCTCCAACGCCGTGGTGATCGGCAACACCTTCCCGTTGTGGACGGGGCTATTCGCGCATTTCTTCGTGCGAGGCGACCACTTCACGGCACCGCGAGTGGCCGGGACGTCCCTCGCCTACCTGGGGGTGCTGGTGGTGTTCGCCCAGAGCCTCGGCTCGGGCGGGAGCACCTGGGTGGGGGACGCGCTGATGATGGGATCCGCCGCGCTGCTGGGCGCGCGCAGTGTGTACACCTCGCTAGCCGCCCAGCGCCTGCCGCTGCCGAAGCTGCTCCTGACGCAGACGGTGGCGGGCGTTTCCGTGTTCTTCCTCGTGAGCGCGCTGATCGAGCCCGAGCCGTGGGTGCTCACGGAGCAGTTGATCCTGTCCATCCTGTACCAGGGGTTCTTGATTGCCGGTTTCGGGTTCATCGGCAATATGTGGCTGCTGAAGCACTACCTGCCGTCGGGCGTGGATGCGCTCTCCCTCACCACGCCGATCTGGGGCGTGGGGCTCTCCCATTTGGTGCTGGGCGAGCCGCTCAGCACCACGCTGTTCCTCGGTCTTGCGCTCGTCATCCTCGGCTCCGGGGTCGCACAATGGGCGACGTGGCGGAGCCGCCCCCGGGCGCTTCGAGGCTCCCGGTGAGGCGCAGGGCGCGCGAGATTCGTCAGGGTGACGCAATTGTCAGTAGACGCCAGATCATCGGCATTCTTATAACCCTTTGAACCGGTACCCCATGGGAGTGCCAGTCTGTGCATGTCGGAAGGATCGGCGATGCCGAAGGTGTTCGAGGGCTACACGGTCATTGAACTGGCCGATCGACGGAACCAGTTCGTCGGCAAGCTGATGTCCGACTCGGGGGCGCGTGTCATCCAGGTCGAGCCGGTGACCGGTGGCGATGCCCGCTTCACGGGCCCGTTCGTCAATGACGAGCGCCACCCGAACCGCTGCCTCGACTACTGGTGGTACAACACGGGCAAGGAGAGTCTGGCAATCGACGTGACGCGCCGGCCGGGGCAGGATCTCCTGCGCCGCCTGCTCGCGATGGCGGATGTCCTCGTGGAGAGCACGAAGCCGGGCACGCTGGCGGCGTCCGGCCTGGACTACGCCGCGCTGTCGAAGGCGAACCCGAAGCTCATCTATGCCTCGCTCACCGACTTCGGGCAGGACGGCCCGCTGGTCGACTACGTGATGAACGACCCGGCGCACCTCGCTTTCGGCGGGCAGATGGGCAGCACCGGCTACTCCGAGCCGAAGACGACGCCGATCGGCGGCCAGGGGCGGCAGGCGTACAACATGGCCTCCGTCATGATGATGCACACCATCACCGCGGCGCTGTTCGAGCGCGAGATGAGCGGCCTGGGCCAGCACCTGGACGTCTCGATCCACGACTGCTGCGCCGTGTGCACGGAGCGCGCCGTGTCCTACTGGATGTGGTACGACGAGCCCTTCCTGCGCCAGACCGGCCAACACGCCGCGCCCACCTACCGGACCAGCAACCAAGTGCAGGCCGCGGACGGCCGCTACGCCATTGTCACCACGCCGCGCTTCAACCAGAACTCCTGGGTCAAGCTCATCGACTGGATGAACGAGAAGGGCGTCGCCGGCGAGCTGGCTGAGCCCCAGTGGATGGACGAGTTCTACCGCGCGGAGCAGGTCCGGCATGGCACCGCCGTGGCAGATGGCATCAAGCGTCTGGTCGCCACGGAGACGGCGGAGCAGGTCTTCCTGCGCGGGCAGGGCATGGGACTGCCGTGGGTGGACATCCGCCGGCCGGAGGAGAACTTCGGCAAGGATCACTACACGGAACGCGGCTTCTGGGTGGACGTGGAGCACGAAGAGATCGGGAAGTCCGTCCCCTACCCGAAGGGCTTCTACCTGAGCGATGAGCTGGGCATGAGCCCGGCGCGCCGCGCGCCGCACCTGGGCGAGCACACGAGCACCATCCTCACCAAGGATCTGAGCCTCAGCGCCGAGCAGGTCGAGATCCTGAAGACGACGGGAGTGGCGCGATGACTGGACCGGGACTGCCGCCGGGCTTCCTGAACGGCGTGCGCATCATCGACTTCTCGTGGTACGCCGTCGGCCCGTGGGGGCCGAGGATGCTCGCGCCGTACGGCGCCGAGATCATCCACATCGAGCCGCCCCACCAGCCGGACGACCACCGCTTCGACTTCCGCGCGGCGCGCGGCATCAACGCGAAGGATCAGAAGGTCTGGCACGAGGAAGGCTCGCCGCCCTTCTACACCGGCCCCTACTGGAACCAGCTCCACAACGGCAAGCTGGGCATCAGCCTCAACACCCGCCACCCGGAGGGCATGCGGCTGCTGCACGAGCTGATCAAGAAGAGCGACGCACTGGTGGAGAACTTCTCCGGCAACGTCCTGGACTCCTGGGACCTGACCTGGGAGAACCTCCTGAAGCTGAACCCGAAGCTCACCTACCTGAGCACCGCCGGCTTCGGTCACAAGGGCCCGTGGGGCGGGTTCCGGACCTTCGGGCCGTCCGCGCAGGCAGGCAGCGGCCTGACGTACACCTCGGGCCTGCCCGGGCGCGAGCCGGCGGGCTGGGGCTACTCCCACATGGACATCGCCGGCGGATGGATCGGCGGCCTGGGGCTCATCATGGGCCTGCTGCAGGCCCGCCGCACCGGCAAGGGCGTCCGCGTGGACTACGCCGTGACCGAGGCGGCCATGTCGCTCCTCGGCCCGTACTTCCTGGACTACCAGGTCAACGGACGCGGCACGGACCGCCCCGACTTCCCGCCGGGCAACCACAGCGAGTGGCCGGGCGTCGCCCCGCACAACACCTACCGCTGCGCCGGCATCGACCGGCAGGGGCAGGACTGGTGGGTGTTCATTGCCGCTGAGACGCAGGAGCAGTTCGAGGCGCTGTGCGACGTCATGAAGAAGCCGGAGCTCCTGACGGACGCGCGCTTCGCCACGAACGAGGCCCGCGTCAAGAACCAGGACGTCCTGGACGAAATCATCTCGACGTGGACGGCACCTCGCCGCCGCTACGAGGTTCAGGCGGCGCTGCAGTCCGTGGGCGTCATCGCCGTGGCCGTGCAGGGGGCCGAGGACCGGGTGGACTACGACCCGCAGCTGCGCCACCGGGAGATTTACCCGGTGATCCAGCACCCGGAGATCGGCGAATTTGAGATCGAGGCGTTTCCGCCGAAGATGTCCCGGACGCCTCCGAACAACACCCTGCGCTCCCCGCTGATCCGGGAGCACACGGACTACGTCTTCGGCGACCTCCTGGGCATGAGCGAGGGGGAGATCTCCGACTACCGCGCGCAGGGCATCATCTAGCGTTCCGTGCGCTGGGGTGCGGATGATTCGTGCCGGGGATTCGCTCCCCCGGCACGCTCCTATGCCTCCGCAGGGGGATAGCCATCGCGAGCGAATCCACCCAAGACGCGGTGGCGTACCAGTCATGACGCAGATGTCCGTAGACGCCTTTTAGCGAGGTTCCTATAACCCAGAGTAGCCTGCGTGACTGGGTTGGGGCCGCGCGGCCTCGTTCGAAACAATCGCCGTCGGCGTCCGGGTGGTGCGGTTGCGCGGGGAACGCGACTGCGACAGGCCACCCGGCACATGCCGCGTCTAGCTGGAGGGGGCCAGATGACCCGCTACGTATTGCGCCGCCTGATTGGGATGATCCCCACAGTGCTGGTGCTGCTCTTCATCGTCGTGCTGCTGGTTCGTCTGCTGCCCGGCAACGTCGTGGACATCCTGCTCGCCGACGCTCGAGCGGATGCCGCTACACAGGCCGCGCTGGAAGCGCAGCTCGGCCTCGACAAGTCGCTGGCTGAGACGTACATCCGCTACGTTGGCGGCGTCATCCAAGGCGATCTGGGCAATTCGCTGTGGGACGATGTGCCCGTGACCACGCTGCTGATGGAACGCGCGAGAACCACCGGCGAGGTCGCGCTGATCGCGATCGTTGTCTCCGTGATGGTCTCCATCCCGCTGGGCGTCATCTCCGCGGTCCGGCAGGACTCCGCGGCGGACTATGCGCTTCGAAGCATGTCGATCGCCGGCGTGAGCCTGCCGAACTTCGTGTTGGCGCAGGCGATCATCGTGCTGCCCGCGCTCTATTTCGCGAAATCGATCCCGTTCGAGAACAAGAGCCTGACCGAGGATCCGGTGAGTCACCTGATGCTGGTGCTCCCGGCGGCGTTCGTGCTGGGCCTGCGCCTGTCCGCCTCGATCGCGCGCATGATGCGCACGACGATGCTGGACGTCCTGCAGCAGGACTACATGCGCACGGCGCAGGCCAAGGGCCTGACGAACTTCTCCGTCATCGTGAAGCACGGCCTGAAGAACGCGTTGATCCCGGTGGTGACGCTGCTGGGCCTGCAACTGGCCAACCTGGTGGGCGGCTCTGTGATCACGGAGAGCATGTTCGCACTGCCCGGCGTCGGCCGGCTGCTGCTGGATTCGATCTCGACCCGCGACTACCCGGTCATCCAGGGTGTCGTGGTCTCCGTCGGTCTGCTGGTCATGACGGTGAACCTGCTCGTCGACCTGTCGTACGGCTACCTGGACCCGCGCATCCGGTACTCCTAAGCGCAGACGTCAGACGGCTTCGAGCGGGCTGAACGAGCCCTGAACGGATGGTTTCAAGATGGCGATGACAGAAGCGGCGACTCTTGAAAAATTGACGGCACCGCCGAATACCGTGGTGAAGGCGCGCCGCGCGGTGCTGTCTTTCATCCGGCGCAAGCCGCTGGGCGCCTTCGGCGCGATGATCATCCTGACGCTGATCGTGGTCGCGGCCGGCGCGGACGTGATCGCGCAGTACGACCCGATCGAGCAGAGCCAGCCGCACGCGCTGATCGCCCCGAACGCGGAGTTCTGGGCCGGCACGGACCAGTTCGGCCGCGACATGTTCAGCCGGCTGGTCTATGGCGCACGGATCTCGCTGACCGTCGGCGTTGCGGCAGTGGTGCTGGCGGTGATCCCGGGAACCGCGCTCGGCATCCTCAGCGCCTACCTGGGCGGCACGTTCGACTACCTGGTGCAGCGCGTGGTGGACGCCGTGCAGGCGATCCCCGGCGTCATCCTGCTGATCTCGATCATGGTGGTGCTGGGGTCCAGCCTGCCGAACGTGATCCTGGCGCTGGCGCTGCCCAGCGCGATCTCCGACTCCCGCGTCCTCCGAGGCGCCTCTATGAGCGTCTCCCGGAGCGAGTACGTCACGGCGGCGCGGGCGATCGGGGCGACGAACGTCCGGATCATGACCCGGCACGTCTTCCCGAACATCACCTCGCCCATGATCGTGCTCGCCTCGCTGAGCTTCGGCCAGTTCATCCTGGCCGAGGCCACGCTGAGCTTCCTGGGCTTCGGCATCCAGGCGCCCGACCCCTCCTGGGGGAACATGCTCTCGGCCGAGGGCCGGTCGTACATGTTCGCGGCGCCGTGGCTGCTCTGGGGCCCGGCGATCGCCCTCAGCCTGGTCGTCTTCGGCGCGAACATGTTCGGTGACGCCCTGCGGGACATCCTGGATCCGCGCCTGAAGGGCACGCGCTAGCGGTGCAGCCGGGGCGGCACAGCCGCGACATGACGAGAATGTCAGTGAATCCGTATCCATATAACGGTCGTATTCCAGTTGACTGTGTATTTTTACGGCACTTGAATCGGAGGGGTCCTCAATGCCGAATGGTGATTACTGGTCTCGTGTTGGAACCGGGCGCGTCAGCCGCCGAGGGATGCTGCGGGGCGGCTTTGTCGTCGGTGCTGGCCTTGCCGGTGCCGCGCTCGTCGGATGCGGCGGCGGCGAAACGCCGGCGCCCGGTGGCGGAACTCCGGCCGGTGGCGGAACTCCGGCCGGTGGCGGAACTCCGGCCGGTGGCGCTGCCGCCAAGGCGACGCCCGTCGCCGAGCGCGCGGGCATGCCCGCGGTGAAGGGCACCCCGAAGAAGGGTGGCACCTGGACGTCGCCCATGAAGGAGGTCTACGTCCATCACGACCAGCACACGGCGGTGTCCAACACCGAGTGGCAGATCATGGGCGAACGCGCCCTGGAGCTGGACGAGTGGACCGGCAAGCTCCGTGGCAACCTCGTCGAGGCCTGGGAGATCCCGGACAAGAGCACGTACATCTTGAAGATCCGCAAGGGCGTCAAGATGCACAACCGCGCCCCGTTCAACGGTCGCGAGTTCGACGCCGAGGACATCGCGTGGAACCTGAACCGCATCGGCGGCAACACGGCGCAGGCAGAAGGCATGCCCGTGGGCAAATACCAGCGCCGCACGACGATGGAAGGTGCCAGCAAGTTCGAGGCTGTCGACAAGTACACCGTCAAGGTGACGATGTCGAAGCCGAGCTCCGCCTTCCTGAACGGCGTCGCCGAGATCCGCAACATCATGATGCCGAAGGAGATCGTGGGCATCGGGTTCAATGATCCGCTGAAGTTCGGCGGCGTGTCGCCGTTCATGATCACGGAGTACAAGCGCGGCGTCCGCGCGACCTACGTGAAGGTTCCTGGCTACTACCGGCCGAACGAGCCGTACCTGGACAAGATCGTTCAGGTGGTTCTCCCGGACCGCGCGGCCACGCTGGCGGCGTTCATCTCCAAGCAGGTCAGCCACTTGAGTGCGCCGACTGCCCAGGAGGTCAAGACGATCCAGGGCGCCCGCAAGGACGCGAACCTGTACTCGTACGTCGGTGTGAACTACCAGTTCCTGATGCTCAACTTCAAGCACAAGCCGTTCCAGGACATCCGCGTCCGCAAGGCGCTGAACCTTGTCGCGAACCGCGAGGACATCGGCAACGGCTACCACGGCTCCGGCTGGGGCTACGTTGCGGCGTTCCACCCGGCCTTCCCGGAGGCGTGGAAGCAGGAGAAGGTTCTGACCCTCCCGGGCTGGCGCAAGGACAAGACGGCTGACCTCGCCGAGGCGTCCAAGCTCCTCGAGGCTGCTGGCTACGGCAAGGGCGAGAAGCTCGAGTTCGAGATGATGCACAAGCCGAAGGCCGACAACCGCGAGAACGCGCTGCGCCTCCAGGCGCAGGTCACCAAGCAGTTCCCGGCCGCCAAGGTCACGATCAAGGCCCCGGAGACCGCGGTCTTCGACAAGGCCCAGTCCGGCCGCGACTTCCAGTCGATCGCCAACGACTCGACGATGATGCCGGACGCGGTGCTGGAGGGCTACGCCCGCTGGCACAGCAAGGGCAGCCGCAACTACGGCGACTTCAAGAACGCCGACGCGGACGCGATGCTGGACAAGGCTATCGTCGAGACGGATTTGAAGGCCCGCGCGGCGCTCCTGGAGCAGTTCCAGACCAAGTGGGTCGCCGACTTTATCCCCCACATCCAGTTCTACGCGACGCCGGTGCGCCACTTCGTCCAGCCGAACATCGGCGGGTTCGACAAGCTCCTCGGCCCGTGGGACAGCGGTCGCGGCATGACCTTCAAGCTCGGCCGCATCTACGAGGTCTAATCCTCAACCGCGCCACCGGGGGCACGTTCCCCGGCTGGTCGGCTGAGCGACAGAAGGGGCGTCCGAAAGGACGCCCCTTCTGCTTGCCCGCTACACTCGCCGCATCGCCCTCGCGCCGCCCTCGCACCGCCCGGGCGGCCGGGCCCGGCGTCCGCCCCGCATCGACCAGCATCGAGGTGCCCATGGCCCCCACCACCGACTTCCGTGGCGTCTTCCCGATCCTCGCCACCCCGTTCCACGAGGACGAGTCGGTGGATCTGGACTCCGTGCGCCGGCTGGTCGCGTTCATGGCGCACATCGGCGTGGACGGCGTCACCGTGCTCGGCGTGCTGGGCGAGTCCAACCGCATGACCGACCGCGACCGCGAGGCGATCGTCCGGGCCGCGGTGGAGGCCTCGGACGGGCTGCCGGTGATCGTCGGCACCAGCCACCCCGGCACCAACGCCACGATCGAGCTCAGCCAGATGGCTCAGGAACTGGGCGCCGCCGCCGTGATGGTCGCCCCGTCCTCCGAGCCGATTCCCAGCGACGACCGGGTGCTGGACTACTTCACGCGCGTCGGTGCCGCCCTCGAGATCCCGGTGGTGGCGCAGGATCACCCCGCCTCCACGCAGGTGCACATGCCGGTGCCGCTGCTGCTCAGGCTCATCGAGGCGGTGCCGGCGATCGCCTGCCTGAAGGAGGAGGGCGTACCCACGCCCGCGCGCGTCGCCTCGCTGCGCCGGGGGATGCAGCGGCAGGTGCCCGTGCTCACCGGCCTCGGCGCGCTGTACGCGCTGTTCGACCTGGAGCAGGGATCGGCCGGGTTCAACACCGGCTTCGCGTTTCCCGAGGTGCTGATGGCGATGACGCGTGCCGCGGACGCCGGCGACTGGCCCACCGCGCGCGATCTCTACGCACGCTTCCTGCCCTTGATCGTCTTCGAGCAGCAGCCCGGCGTGGCGATCCGCAAGGAGATCCTCCGCCGGCGCGGCCTGATCCAGGGTGCGCGCGTGCGTCATCCCGGCGGCGGGCTGATCCCCGAGACCGCGGAGCAACTCACGCGCCTGTTGGACTGGACGCTCCCGGGTGTGGATCTGACGCAGCCGCTCATCCTCGGCGCGCCCGTCGCGTAGCCCGGGCGGACGCTAGCGGCGCGTGTGTGCGTCGTCCGCGAAGGCGCGCTGCGGGGCGCCGGGGCGGAAGCGCGGGAGCCGGGTGAGCGCCCGCGTCCGCCACGATCGGCGCGGCGGGGGCGCGCTGCTGTACGCGAGTCCGAAGCGGCTGAGCGCCGCGTGACGGATCTCCGCCACCGCGTCCTGCGGCGAGTCCGTCACCACGATCCGTTCGAGGTCGGCGCGGTCGATCTTCCCACCCTCGATCATCGAGCGGCGCATGAAGTCCAGCATCGGCTCCCAGAAGTCCCGGCCGACGAGCACGATCGGGAAGTCGCGGATCTTCCCCGTCTGGATCAGCGTCGCCGCCTCGAACACCTCGTCCAGCGTGCCGAGGCCGCCCGGCAGCACGACGAAGGCGTACGAGTACTTCACCAGCACGACCTTTCGCACGAAGAAATAGTGGAAGCGGAAGAACGTGTCCAGGTACGGGTTACAGGTCTCCTCCAGCGCGAGGTCGATGTTGCACCCGATGCTCTCGCCGCCGGCCTCGCGTGCCCCTCGGTTCGCCGCCTCCATCAGGCCGGGGCCGCCGCCCGTCATCACCGCAAAGCCGGCGCGCGCCAGCTCCTGGCCCACGCGCCGCCCCAGTTCGTAGCGCCGGTCGAGCGCGCGGAGCGGGATCGCATCTACGCCGCACAGGCAGCGGACTACGCGAACTTCGCGGAGTACGAGGCGAAGACCACGCGCGTGATCCCCGTCGTGAAGATCACGCGCGCCTAGCACGGCCGCGTCGCTGCGGCGGAGGGGGTGGTCGATGCTGAACGCTGACTTCATCGCGGAGACGCCCGAGTCGATCGGCCTGAGCGCCCCGCGCCTCGAGCGGCTGTACGACTTTGTGCGGTCGGAGATCGCGAGCGGGCTTCCCAGCGCGCAGGTCGCGGTGGGCCGGCGCGGGAAGGTCGCCGCCGTGCGCACCGTTGGCGAAGCGACGATCGCCGGGCGGCGCGGTTCCGCCCGCAACGACACGCTGTACTGCCTGTTCTCCGCGACGAAGGGCGTCGTCGGTGCCTCCGTGTGGGCGCTGATCGAGGACGGCCGCCTGCGCCTGGATGAGAAGGTTTGCGAGATCATCCCGGAGTTCACCGGACACGGGAAGGATGCGATCACCGTTGAGCACGTCCTGACCTTCACCGGTGGCTTCCCGCTCGCCCCGATGCACCCTCGGCTCTGGGAGGACCGCGAGGGACGCGTCGCGCGGATGGCGGGGTGGTGGCTGAACTGGGAGCCCGGCTCGCGGTACGAGTACCACCCCACCACGGCGCACTGGGTGCTGGTGGAGATCATCATGCGGCGCACGGGCCTGGACTTCCGCGACTACATCCCCC
>JAQCJS010000020.1 GCA_027592975.1 Chloroflexota bacterium | reverse complement strand
GGTGTCGCCCATCAGGTAGGCGTCGATCCCCTTCGCCGCGGCGCGCCCCTCGGCGATCGCCCAGACGATGAGCGACTGGCCGCGCGTCATGTCACCCGCGGTGAACACGCCCGGCACGCTGGTCATCTTGGATTCGTCCGCCCAGACGTTGCCGCGCTCCGTGAGGCGGACACCCAGCTGCTCCACCATGCCCGGCGTCTCCGGCCCGAGGAACCCCATGGCGAGGAACAAGAGGTCGCACCCGACCTCGACCTCAGCGCCGGGAACCTCCTGCATGACCTGACGACCGCCCTCGTTCACGAACTCGACGCGTACGGCGTGCAGCTTCTTGAGCTGGCCGTTCTCGCCGGAGAGCGACTTGGTCAGGATGCTGTAGTCCCGCACGCCGCCTTCCTCGTGCGCCGAGGAGACGCGGTAGACGTTTGGGTACGTGGGCCACGGCTGGTTCGAGGGGCGCGTGTCCAGCGGGCGCGGCAGCAGCTCGTACTGCAGCACCTCGGTCGCGCCCTGCCGGATCGCGGTGCCGAGGCAGTCCGCACCGGTGTCGCCACCGCCCAGGATCACGACCTTCTTGCCCTTCGCCGAGATGAACGAGTCGGCGGCGATCTCGTCGCCGGCGTTCCGCTTGTTCTGCAGCGGCAGGTACTGCATGGCGAAGTGGACGCCCCCGAGCTCGCGCCCGGGCACCTCGAGGTCGCGCGGCTTGGTGGAGCCGCCGGCGAGGCAGATCGCGTCGAACTCGTCCATCAGCGCCTTCGCGCTGACGTCGTAGCCCACGTTGACCGAGGGCTTGAAGGTGACGCCCTCCGCGACCATCTGCTCCATGCGGCGGTCGACGAAGCGCTTCTCCATCTTGAAGTCCGGGATGCCGTACCGCAGCAGCCCGCCGATGCGGTCCGCGCGCTCGTACACCACGACATCGTGACCGGCGCGCGCGAGCTGCTGCGCGGCGGCCAGACCCGCGGGTCCCGAGCCGATCACGGCGACGCGCTTGCCCGTCTTCACCTCGGACGGCTCGGGCGCGATCCAGCCCTCGCGGTAGGCGTGCTCGATGATCGTGAGCTCCACCTGCTTGATCGTCACCGGGTCCTTGTTGATACCCAGGACGCAGGACGTCTCGCAAGGCGCGGGGCACAGGCGGCCGGTGAATTCCGGGAAGTTGTTGGTGGCGTGGAGGCGGCGGATCGCCTCCTCCCACTGGTTCCGGTAGACCAGGTCGTTCCAGTCCGGGATGACGTTACCCAGCGGGCAACCCTGGTGGCAGAACGGAATGCCGCAGTCCATGCAGCGCGCCGCCTGCTTGTTCAGCGCATCCGTGGGGAAGTCCTCGTACACCTCGAGCCAGTCGTGGACACGCTCCGCGACCGGTCGTCGCATCGGCGTCTCGCGCCCGAACTCCAGGAAGCCGGTGGGCTTAGCCATTCGTCACCGCCGCGGGCTTCTCAGCCTGTTCCGCCGCCTGCGCCTGCGCACGCTCCATCAGGACGCGCTTGAAGTCACGAGGCATCACCTTCTTGAATCGCTTCGCCGCGGACGGCCAATCCCGCACCAGCGCCTCCGCCACCGTGCTGCCGGTGTAGCCGATGTGGCGTTCCAGCAGCCCCTTCACCAGTTCCAGATCCTCCGGCTCTTCGAGCGCTTCCAGGTCCACCATCTCCCGGTTGCAGCGCGTCGCGAAGTCGCCGTCCTCGTCCAGGACGTACGCGATGCCGCCGCTCATGCCAGCGCCGAAGTTGCGCCCAGTCTTGCCGATGATCACCACGCGGCCGCCGGTCATGTACTCGCAGGCGTGGTCGCCCGCGCCCTCTACAACCGCCAGCGCGCCGGAGTTGCGGACGCAGAAGCGCTCGCCCGCGATACCACGGAAGAACGCCGATCCGCTCGTCGCGCCATACAGTGCGACGTTGCCGATGACGATGTTCTCCTCCGGGACGAAGGACGCGACCTTCGGCGGGTAGACGATCAGCTTGCCGCCCGACAGGCCCTTGCCCGGGTAGTCGTTCGCGTCGCCCTCGATCCGCATCGTGATGCCCGCGGGCAGGAAGGCGCCCCACGAGTTGCCGGCCGAGCCGGTGAAGCGGATGTCGATGGTGTCGTCCGGCAGGCCGGCGTTCGCGTACTTCCGCGTTACCTCGGATCCGAGGATCGTGCCGACGGTCCGGTTCACGTTGCGGATCGGCATCTCGATGACCACCGGCTCGCCCAGCTCCAGCGCGGGTGCCGCCAGCGGCAGCAACTTCTGGTCCAGGGCGTTCTCCAGCCCGTGGTCCTGCAAGCGCACCTGCCGCACCGCGACCTCCGGCCCCACCTCCGGGCGGTACAGGATCGACGAGAAGTCGAGGCCCTGCGCCTTCCAGCGGTCGACGGCGTCCTTCGTGTCCAGCAGATCGGCGCGGCCGATCATGTCGTCGAATTTGCGGAAGCCCAGCTGGGCCATGTAGCCGCGGATCTCCTCCGCGATGAAGCGGAAGAAGTTGACCACGTGCTCCGCGCGGCCCGTGAACTGCTCGCGCAGCACTGGGTTCTGCGTCGCGATGCCCACCGGGCAGGTGTCCAGGTGGCAGACGCGCATCATCACGCAGCCCATCACCACCAGCGGCGCCGTCGCGAAGCCGAACTCCTCGGCTCCGAGGAGCGCGCCGATGATCACGTCGCGGCCGGTCTTCAGCTGACCGTCCACCTCGACGACGATGCGGTCGCGCAGGCCGTTGAGAACCAGCGTCTGCTGCGTCTCGGCCAGACCCAGCTCCCACGGCAGACCCGCGTGCTTGAGCGAGGTGAGCGGGCTGGCGCCCGTGCCGCCGTCGAAGCCGCTGATCAGCACCACATCGGACTTCGCCTTCGCGACGCCCGCCGCCACCGTGCCCACGCCGACCTCCGCCACCAGCTTCACGCTGATGCGGGCGCGCGGGTTCGCGTTCTTCAGGTCGTGGATCAGCTGCGCCAGATCCTCGATCGAGTAGATGTCGTGGTGCGGGGGCGGGCTGATGAGGCCCACGCCAGCCGTGGCGTGCCGCACCTCTGCGATCCAGGGGTACACCTTGGAACCGGGAAGCTGGCCGCCCTCGCCGGGCTTCGCGCCCTGCGCCATCTTGATCTGGATCTCGTCCGAGTTGACCAGATACTCGCTGGTCACGCCGAAGCGGCCCGAGGCGACCTGCTTGATCGCGCTGCGCCGCAGATCACCGTTCGCGTCCGGCGTGAACCGGCGACGATCCTCGCCGCCCTCTCCGGTGTTGGACTTGCCGCCGATGCGGTTCATCGCAATCGCGAGCGTCTCGTGCGCCTCCGCGCTGATCGAGCCGTACGACATGGCGCCGGTCTTGAAGCGCTTGAACAACTCCTCCGCCGGCTCGACCTCCTCGATCGGGACGGGCGGGCCCGCGGGCTTCAGTTCGAAGAGGCCGCGCAGCGTCGCGAGGTTCGCGCTCTGATCGTCGATCATCTTCGTGTACTCACGGAAGATCTCGAACTGCCCCGTGCGCGTCGCGTGCTGCAGCCGGAACACCGTGTCCGGGTTGAACAGGTGGTACTCGCCGTCACGACGCCACTGGTACTGGCCGCCCCACTCCAGATCGTGACGGCCGCCGTCACGCACCGGGAACGCGCGCTTGTGGTGCGACAGCGACTCCATGGCCACGTCGTGCAGCCCGATGCCGCCGATGCGCGATGCCGTCTTCGTGAAGTAGCGGTCGATGAGGTCTTCGCCGAGCCCGATCGCCTCGAAGATCTGCGCGCCGCGGTACGAGTGCACCGTGGAGATGCCCATCTTGGACATGACCTTCACGACGCCCTTCTTGAGCGCCTTCAGGTAGTGGTAGTGGGCCTCGTGCTCGTCCAGCGCCTCCGGGACGTAGCCGTCCGCCTTCAGCCGCGAGAGGCTCTCCAGTGCGAGGTACGGGTTGATCGCGCTCGCGCCGTAGCCGATGAGCAGCGCGAAGTGGTGCACCTCGCGCGGCTCGCCCGTCTCCAGCACCAGCCCGACCTGCGTGCGCTTGCGGCCGCGCACCAGATGGTTGTGCAGGCCGGCGACGGCAAGCAGCGCGGGGATCGGCGCGTGCGTCGCGTCCACGCCACGGTCGGACAGGACGAGGATCTTCGCGCCGGCAGTGATCGCCGCGTCCGCGGCCGCGAACACGCGCTCCATCGCCGCCTCAAGCCCCACGGCGCCTTCGGCGGCCGGGAAGAGCGAGGAGATGACGGCCGTGCGCAGCGTGGAGTGGTCGCTGAGCGCCTTCAGCCGCGCCAGGTCCTCGTTGCTCAGCATCGGCGAGTCGAGCTTGACGAGGTGAACGTCCTCAAGGCCCGTGTTGAGCAGGTTCCCCTCGGGGCCCACGTTCGTGTAGGCGGAGGTGACCAGCTCTTCGCGGATCGCGTCCAGCGGCGGGTTGGTGACCTGTGCGAACAACTCCTGGAAGTAGTTGTAAAGCGGCTGCGCGCGGTTGGACAGCACCGCGAGCGGCGTGTCCGTCCCCATGGAGCCGATGGCCTCCTCGGAGTTGTTCACCATCGGGCCCATGATGTACTTCAGGTCCTCCAGCGAGTAGCCGAAGGCGATCTGCTGCTCGCGCAGCTGCTCCTCCGTGAGCCGCGGCGGGTGCTTGCCCTCCGGCAGGTCGGCCAACGCGTGCAGGTGCTCGGCGCACCACTGCGCGTACGGCGCGGCGGCGGACAGGCCGTTCTTCAGCTCGGCGTCGTCGACGATCCGGCCCTCTTCCAGGTTGACCAGGAACATCTTGCCGGGCTGCAGGCGGCCCTTGTAGAGCACGTTCTCCGGCTCGATCGGCAGCACGCCGACCTCGGAGGCCATGATCACGCGGTCATCCTTCGTCACGTAGAAGCGCGACGGGCGGAGGCCGTTGCGGTCCAGCACGGCGCCAATGTTGCGGCCGTCCGTGAAGGCGACGGACGCCGGGCCGTCCCAGGGCTCCATCACGCTGGAGTGGTACTCGTAGAAGGACTGCTTCTCCGCGGACATGGACTCGTGGCCGCTCCACGCCTCCGGGATCAGCATCATCAT
Organism: Chloroflexota bacterium; assembly: GCA_027592975.1. Next base: position 5,265 of record JAQCJS010000020.1, on the reverse strand, counting down.
CGCGTGCGGGATCGACCGCCCGGACTGCACAAGGAGCTCCACGGCGTTGTCGAGGCACGCGGTGTCGGAACCCTGCTCGTCGATCACCGGCATGATCTTGGCGACATCGTCGAAGAGCGGTGAGTCGAAGAGCGCCTCGCGCGCGGCCATCCAGTTCACGTTGCCGCGCAGCGTGTTGATCTCGCCGTTGTGGGAGATCATCCGGTACGGGTGGGCGAGCTTCCACGAGGGGAAGGTGTTGGTGCTGAAGCGCGAGTGGAACATCGCCAGCGCCGAGACGACGCGCGGGTTGGCCAGCTCCGGGTAGTACTTCGCCAGCTGCGTCGCCGTGAGCATCCCCTTGTAGACCAGGGTGCGCGAAGACAGCGAGGGGAAGTAGACGTCCTCCGCGCCACGCAGCCCGGCGCGCTCGATCGCCTTCTCGAATCGCTTGCGGATCACCCAGAGCTTGCGCTCGAAGGCATCATCGCCGCCCCCAAGCTCGGCGTCGCGACCGACGAAGGCCTGGAAGATCACCGGCTCCGCGGCGCGCGCGGAGGGCCCCACGTCGGCGGCGTCCGCGTCCGTGGGAACCATGCGCCAGCCGAGGAAGTGCTGTCCTTCCTCCTGGACGATCGTCTGGAAGATCCCGCGGACCTGCCGCGCGTCCACCTCGTCCCGGGGGAGGAAGAGCATGCCGACGCCGTAGTCACCAGCCTCCGGCAGGCGGATGCCCTGTGCGTTGAGCTCCTGGCGGAAGAAGGCGTCCGGGATCTGGATCAGAATCCCCGCCCCGTCACCGGTGTTTGCCTCGGATCCGGAGGCGCCCCGGTGCTCCAGGTTCGCGAGGGCCGTCAGGCCGTCCTGCACGATCTGGTGGGATCGCTTCCCTTTGAGGTGCACGATGAACCCAACACCACACGCGTCATGTTCGCGCTGTGGGTCGTAGAGGCCCTGAGCGTGCGGCATGCCCGGCGCTTCCATCTGCCGCTCCAATTTCACAGTGTCCCCCTCGGAAATGAGGTGGGACCCGACATCATATCGAAGGTCGAGTGACCGAGAAGTCGCCATCTTGCGCTTTTCGTCACAATCTTGCAAGGGCGAATGTCCGGAACGTGTCTGAATTGCGTCCCCGGGACGTCCGGGTGGAGGCTCCCTAGCCGAGCTCCACCTCGGGGCGTTCCTCCCACACGACCTTCCGCTCCACCAGGTCGTCCAGACGTGCGGCGTCCAGGCCCAGGACTTCGGCCAGCACCTCGCGGCTGTGCTGCCCCATGTCGGGCGAGCCGCCGCGGATGCCGCCGGGCGTGGCGGAGAGCTTCACCGGGGTGTTGGTCAGCGGCACGTCGCCAAAGACCTTGTGGTGAATCGGCCGGAACATGTCGCGCGCGGCGATCTGCGGATCCTGGGTCACCTGCCGGATGTCGTTCAGCGGCCCGGAGGGGATATCGAAGCGTTCGAACGCCTCCAACCACTCGGCCGTCGGCTTCTTCAGGAACGCCGCCTGCATGATCGGCTCCAGCTCCGCGTGGTTCCGCGAACGCGCGGCTGCGGAGTGGAAGCGAGGGTCGTCGATGATCTCCGTGATACCGAGCTCGGAGCAGAGCAGCGCCCACTGGTTCGGCACGCCCCACGAGAGCGCGATCACCAGGTGGCCGTCCGCCGTCTGGAACGGCACGGCGGTGGGGTGCCTCGTCCCCAGTCGCTCGGGCAGCTCCCCGCTCAGGTGGAAGCGCATGAAGGCGTTCTCCTGGATCGCGACCTGGCAGTCCAGCATGGAGATGTCCACCAGCTGGCCGCTGCCGGATCGCTCGCGCTCGTGCAGCGCGGAGAGCACGCCGATCGTGCAGTAGAGGCCGGCGGTCACGTCGCCCAGCGAGAGCCCCGGGCGCACGGGCCCGCGTCCCGGCTCACCGGTGACGGACATCACGCCGCCCGCCCCCTGCACGATGACGTCCAGCGCGGGCTTGGTGCGCTGCGGCCCGGTCTGGCCGTAGCCGGAGATCGCGGCGTAGATCAGCCGGGGGTTCACCTTCGACAGCACCTCGTAGCCCAGCCCCAGCCCGTCCATGCTGCCGGGCGTGAAGTTCTCCACCAGGACATCGAACTCCTTGACGAGGTCAAGGAAGAGCGCCTTGCCATCCTCCTGCCGCAGGTCGAGCGCGATCGAGCGCTTGCCGCGGTTCACGGAGAAGAAGTAGCCGGACTCGCCCCCGATGATCGGGCCGGTGGTGCGGGAGACATCGCCGTACGGCGGCCGCTCCAGCTTCACGACGTCCGCGCCGAGGTCGGCGAGCGTGGCGGTGCAGAACGGACCGGACAGAACCCAGGTCAGATCCAGGACGCGCACGTCCTTCAGCGGGCCGGTCGTCGGCAGTGGCGGCATCGCAAACCTCCCGCGCCCCCGTGCCGGGAACGCCCATCTTCGTCAGACCTCGATCGGCCGGGACATCCCGGCGGCGAGCTCCGCTCGGCGTGCGCCGCGTAACGCAACGTACACGCCCGCCAGCACCACCGCACCGCCGGCCGCCTCCAGGAGTGTAGGCACCTCGTCGAGGAGCACGGCGGCGATCAGCGCTGACCCCACCGGCTCCCCCAGGATCGCGACCGCCACCACGGCGGCGGAAAGCGACCCGAGCGCCCAGTTCATCGCATTATGTCCGATCAACTGCGGCACGAGCGCCAGCAGCACGATGTAGGCGTACGAGGACGCCGGGTGGCCGCCGAGCGCCGTCCCCGTCGCGACCGCGAGCCCGACGAGGAGGACGGCCGTGAGGCTGTAGACCACTGCACCGTACGTCGCCGTGGAGAGCCGCCGCCGCGCGCCTCGGCCGATCACCAGGTAGACGCTGGACATCACGCCGCCGATCAGCGCGAACAGGTTGCCGGTCAGCGTCCCCGCGTCGGAGGCCCCCGCCCCCACCAGCAGCGCCGCCCCCGCGATCCCCAGGGCGATCCCCAGGTTCACCTCGCGCGTGGGGCGCTCCTGCAGGAAGAGCCACGCCCCGATCGCCACGAACAGCGGCTGCATCGTCACCAGCACCACGCTCGCCAGAATCGAGGTGCGCTGCACGGAAACCACCCAGAACGCGAAGTGCGCTGCCAGCGCCACGGCGGAGAGCGCCAGCAACCAGCGGTCGCGCGCCTCGATCCGCCCCAGATCGCGCTCACCGCGCCACAACGCGATCCCGACCATCGGAGGCGCGGCGATGACGAGGCGCAGCGCGGCGATCGCCAGCGCTGGCGCGGGCTCGGCCAGCCGGATCAGCGGCGCAGCCCACGAGATCGCGATGACCCCTGTGACCAGCACCAGCAGGTGGCGTGCCGTCACCCGACTGCCTCGCGTCCTGCCCACCCGGCCGTCCGCACGATCTGCTCCTCAATTCATCTGCTGTTTGACAGGCGATCGGCAAGCCACAAAGATGCGGCAGTCCGCCCCGGGCACGTGCGACATCGCACCGCCCGTATAGCACGCCGACGTCCTCCGACGCGGCAAGCGAGGGGGTCCCGCGATGCCGGAACCAGCGATCGACTGGAATGCGTGGACCGAGCAGGCCACCGAGTGGCTCTCGGAGTTCATCCGCGTAGACACCGTGAACCCACCGGGGAACGAGGCCCGCGCCTGCGCCTGGCTGGGCCGCATCCTGGACGCCGAGGGCGTCCCGTACGAGCTGTACGACCCCGGCAACGGGCGCACCTCGCTCGTGGCGCGGCTGCACGGCGACGGTTCGCGCGGCAAGGCGCTGATCCTGCTCAACCACACGGACGTGGTCCCCTTCGAGCGCGACGAGTGGACGGTGGACCCGCTGGGCGGCGAGGTCAGCGACGGCTACGTGTGGGGACGCGGCGCGCTGGACATGAAGAGCCAGGGGATCATGGAACTGATCTCCTTCCTCATCCACAAGCGCATGGGTCTGCCGCTCACCCGTGACCTGGTCTACATGGCCGTCGCGGACGAGGAGGCCGGCTCCACCTACGGAATCGAGTTCCTCGACCGCGAGCACCCCGAGCTACTGGACTGCGAGTACGTGATCAACGAGGGCGGCGGCGGCTCCACAGAGGCGTTGGGCGTGGAGCGCAACACGATCAACATCGGCGTGTCGGAGAAGGGGCCGCTCTGGCTCACTCTGCGCGCCCACGGCCGTCCCGGGCACGGCTCCGTCCCCCACGACGACAACGCCGCCGACCACCTGGTCCGCGCCGTCAACCGCATCCTGTCTTGGAAGCGCCCGTACGTGGTGACGCCCGAAGTGCAGGAGTACTTCGATCAGCTCTACGCGGCGCGCATCCTCGATCGTCCCGCGACACCGGCGGTGCTCGCGGAGATCGCGGAGAGCAACCCGCGGCTGAAGTCGATCCAGATGAACTCCATCTCGCTCACCACGCTCACCGCGGGCGTGAAGCACAACGTCATTCCCGCCACCGCCGAGGCGACGCTGGACTGCCGCCTGGTGCCCGGCTACGACGAGGAGCGCTTCATCTCCGAGCTGACGCGCGTCATCGATGAACCGCGCATCGAGATCGAGCGCGTGTTCGTCGCCTCCACGCCGACCAGCTCCTACAACACCGAGCTGTACGAGATCATGGTTCGCGAGTCGAAGCGGGTGCTGGAGGACGCCCTGGTTCTGCCCAGCGTCTCCACCGGCTTCACGGACTCGCGCGTCTTCCGGCGGCGCGGCGTGGCGGCGTACGGCTTCGTGCCCACCGTCACCGTCCCGTCCGAGCAGGGGCGCGTCCACGGCAACGACGAGCGCATCTCCATTGACAACCTGCGCCTCGGCACGCAGATCATGCATCAGGTCGTACGCGGCATCTGCGGATAACCGCAGAAGCGCACAGAAGGAGCCCGCGATGAAGTTCGAGCAGATCCACACCATTGGCATCCTCGGCGGCGGGGTCATGGGCGGCGGCATCGCCCAGGTGCTCGCCGTCGCGGGCTACGACGTCGTGATCCGCGACCTCAACGACGAGGTCATCCAGGCGACGAAGGACGCGATCTTCGAGTCCCGCTGGGGCATGAAGCGCGCCGTCGAGGTGGGCAAGCTCCCCTTCGACCGCGCGGTCGAGGCGATGCCGCGCATCTCCTTCTCCACCGACGTGCAGGCGCTGGCCGGCGTGGATTTCCTGATCGAGGCGGTCCCGGAGCGCCTGGAGCTGAAGCAGAAGCTGTTCGCGGAGCTGGACGGCATCGTGAACAAGGACGCCATCTTCGTCTCCAACACCTCGGGATTCCCGATCGCGGACATCGCGCGCGACGTCTCGGCGGCGCGCAAGCCGCTGTTCGGC
>JAQCJS010000019.1 GCA_027592975.1 Chloroflexota bacterium | reverse complement strand
GCTCGCCGACCTCGGCGCGGACGTGATCAAGGTAGAGCGCCCGCAGGGCGAGATGATGCGGCAGGGCGGGCCCCGCAAGAACGGCTTCCCGCTGCCGCACGTGGGCATGAACCACGGCAAGCGCAACATCGTCTTCGATGTGAAGACGCCGGAGGGCATGGAGACCATGCTCGACCTGGTGCGCGGCGCGGACATCTTCATGGAGAACTGGCGTCGCGACGTCTCCGCGCGGCTGGGCCTGGACTTCGAATCGCTGCGCAAGATCAACCCGGACATCGTCTACGGATCCGCGAGCGGCTTCGGGGAGGCCGGCCGCTACGGCCCGCTCGCCTCGACCGATGGGTACTCGCAGGCGATGGAGGGGTACTACTCGCTGAACGGCCCCGTGGGCGGCCCCGGCGAGCGGCCTCGGTTCATCGTCATCGACTTCACCTCGCCGCTGACGCTGGTGCAGGCGCTGATCATGGGCCTGATGGAGCGCGACCGCACGGGCGAGGCGCAGTGGGTGCACTCCTCGCAGCTGCGCACGCTGCACGCGCTGGCGGCGGTGCGGTCGGAGGAGTACTTCGCCTCCGGCGAAGTGCCCCAGCCGATGGGCAGCGGCACCGCGTACTGCGTCCCCTCGCAGGCGTTCAAGACCGCGGACGCGTACGTGGCGGTGGACTGCCCGGACGACGCGACGTGGCGCGCCTTCTGCACGGCGATCCAACTCCCGGCGCTCGCGGACGACGAGCGCTTCGCCACGAACGCGCTGCGCGTGCAGCACCGCGACGCGCTCACGCCGATCCTCGAACAGGCGATGCTGCGCTTCGAGGCGCACCGCTGGGTGGAGCAGCTGCGCGCGGCGGGCGTGCCGTGCAGCCGCGTGAACATGGACATCGAAGACCTGTACGACGACCCGCAGATCGTCGCGAACAACCTCATCGTCACGCGCACGCACGAGGACGTGGGCTGGGTGCGCACGAACGAGGTGCCGTGGACGCTGAGCAAGACGCCCGCGGTCTACGGCCCGCTCGCCGGGAAGATGAACGAGGGCCGCGACACCGTGCTGGCGGAGATCGGGCGTGCGCCGGCGGGCAGCACCGCCGCCGGCTAGCGCGCGCATCGATCACACGGGACGACTCGAGGGGATACGACACGATGGCGGGACCGCTCACGGGGAGCCTGGTACTCGATCTGACGCAGGGCGACGGCGCGCCGTTCACGGCGATGCAGCTGGGTGACGCCGGCGCCGAGGCGATCAAGGTGGAGCCGCTGACGGGCGACTGGACGCGGGCGCTCGGCGGCCCCTCCAACCACGGCGACGGCCCGCTGTTCATGGCGATGAACCGCAACAAGCGCAGCATCGCGGTGGACCTCGAGAGCGCGGAGGGCCGCGCGATCGTTCTGGAGATCGCGAAGCGGGCGGACGTGCTGGTGCACTCCTTCCCGCACGCCTCGGACGCGGCTCGGCTCGGCCTGGACTACGCGACGCTGGAGCGGCTGAACGCGCGGCTGGTCTACTGCGACATCTCCACGGTGGAGCGCAGCGGGCCGGAGGCGGAACTGCCTGAGACGGACTTCACCGTGCAAGCACGCGCCGGACTGCCGCGCTTCCTGGGCGTGCGCGGGGAGGCCCCGCTGCGGTACGGATCGAACTACGCGGGCGTCACGGCGTCGCTGTACGCCGTGCAGGCGATCCTCGCGGCGCTCTACTGGCGGCAGAAGAGCGGCGTGGGGCAGGAGGTCGCCACGTCCTACCTGCGCGCCATGGTCGCAACGCAGCAGAACTACCTCACCTCCTTCAGCGACCCAGACGACACCTCGTACGGCGGGTTCTACACCTCGCACCTCGAGCCTCCCGCGCAGGGCATGGAGACGGCGGAGCAGCGCGTGGAGATGGGCTTCAACTACGCGCGGGACCCGAAGGCGATCGACAAGCTGGCGGAGTGGCTCGGCGTGCTGGACGAGATGCACACGACGTACCCGGAGACGGCAACGCGACCGCTGGGCCAGCAGGACAACGCCACGCTGCGTCCGCTGGTCACGCGCGAACTGAAGTCGAAGCCCTACGCCGAGGTCTACGACAAGATGATGGAGCTGGGCCTGCAGTGGGCCCCCGTGCATGACTACGGCACGCTCTACCAGGATCCCGGCATCCTGGAGCAGGACGTCGTCCGCACGGTGGAGCACCCGGTGCGGGGCACCATCCGCCAGGTGAGCCCGGCGTGGCAGCTGGACCAGGCGCCCGCCGAGATCCGCCTGGCGCCCCCGCTGCTGGGCGAGCACACGGATGCGGTGCTGCGCGAGACGGGGTTCGACGCCGCGCGGATCGCCTCGCTGCGCGGGGCGGGCGTGGTTCGCTAGCGCGCGAACGAGCACGCACGACCGAGGGCCGGCATTGCCGGCCCTCCGGCTGTGCGGAGGCACCGCGACCACTCGCCGAAGGCCCGCGCAGGTTGCTATCCTGCAAGGGCCGTCGGCCCACCCGAGGGAGTTGGAGAGCGCCCTTGCAGGGCGTCTCGTGCCGAAGGATGCTCATGCCCGGACGTAGCGATGGCGGCTTGCGAGCCCTGGGACGGCGGATCTCCCGCCGCCGCCTGCTGTCGTCGGCGGGCGTGCTGGGTGCGGGCCTCTCCGCTGCGGCGCTGGTGGGTTGCGAGCAGCAGTCCTCGGTGCCGGTCCCGGCCCCTCGGGAGACGCGCCCCGTCGGCACGTCCACGATCCCGGCCGCCAGTCCCACGCCCTCCATCCGTCGCGGCGGCGTCTGGCGCATGGCGCTGGCCGCCGCCGCGACGGATGGATCCCCACGCGAACGTCAGCCTGAACGCGAAGGCGGCGGCCGCCCCCGTCTACAGCCGACTGCTCGCGTACGAGGCCGGCCCTGGCAAGGCGCACGTCAGCTTCAGCACCATCCCGGACGCCGCCGAGTTCACGCAGGCCCCGGATGCGCAGACCTTCGTGGTGCGCCTGAACCCGCGCGCGAAGTTCAACGGCCCCGTGAGCCGCGTGATGACGTCCGCCGATGTGAAGCACTCCTTCGACCGCGTCATGGGACGAGGCGGGACCGCGCAGGCGACGGCGGACGCGCAGTCGCTGTCGATGATCGCGTCGGTGGAGACGCCGGACGAGCGCACGGTCACCTTCAAGCTGAAGGAGCCGTACGGCGCCTTCGCGCAGGTGCTGGCGGATGTGCGGGCGCTGCCGCTCCTGCCCGCGGAGACCACGAAGTCGTTCGATGCCGCGCGGCAGATGGCCGGATCCGGTCCGTTCACGCTGCGCTCCTACCAGCCGGGCGCGGCGATCACCTACACGCGCAACAGCGAGTGGCACCTGGGCGCTGACCGTCCGTTCCTGGACGGTATCGAGATGAGCATCATCCGCGATGCCCCCGCTGCGCTCGCGCAGTTCCTCGGCGGCGCGCTGGACGTGCTGCCGCTGACGGCGGCGGACATGAAGCGGGTGAAGGACGGCGTGACGGGGCTCATCGTCGACCAGTCGCCGCCGCTGCAGATCCAGAACATCACGTTCTCCGGCCTCGACTTCGAGCCGCCGTGGCGGGACGTGCGTGTGCGCCGCGCCGTCTCCATGGCGATCAATCGCGACGCGATGCTGGACGAGGCGTCCGGCGTGAAGGAACTGCGCTCACTGGGCGTGGACGTGCCCTACACATGGGACGGCTTCCTGCCGTGGGGCATCACCGGCTACTCGCTGGACGCGAAGCAGATGAAGCCGGAGCGCTTCGCCTCCTTCAAGCTCAACACGTCCGAAGCCGCGAAGTTGATGGACGCGGCCGGCTGGAGCAGCGGCTTCGGCGTGGAATGGCACTACACCGGGGGCTTCCGAGGCGGCTATCCCCTGAACGCGCGCCTGGTGGCGCAGCACCTGCGCGAGATCAAGATCAACCTGCGTACCACGGTGGCGGACTACGCCTCCGTGTACCTGGGGAGCACGGTGCCCGGCAACTTCCGCGGGATGGCCTCGATCGCGCAGGCGCTCGGCGAGCCGGGGAACTACCTGACTGCGATGTACCTGCCGGCGTCCTCGCGCAACTCCGGCCGCATCAGCGATCCGCGCCTCACCGATATGGTGACGGCAATCACCGGCAACACGAACCGCGAAGAGCGCCGACAGCAGATCCTGGACGTGCAGGACTACCTGGCGGAGCAGATGTACAACGTGCCGCTGCCCACCGGCCCCCTGCTCACGGGCTACCAACCGGCCGTGCGCAACGTGCTGGAGTACCAGAGCCTGGGCGCGGCCTCGTCCGTGGATCAGGTGCCGTACTACTGGAAGGCGTAGACACCGCCCTCAGCGTGCCGCCTCACCACGACACGAAGAGACCGCCCCATACGGGGCGGTCTCTGTGCTTCGGCGCGGAGGACGAGGGGCGGCGCGCTACTTCAGGTCCATGAAGTTGCGCGCGTTCTTCGCCAGGATGTTCTCCTTCTCCGTGTCCGTCAGGTCCAGGCCCATGATCGTCCGGACGTACCCGCGGACTTCTGAACCCGGGGCGTCCGTCCCGAACATGCAGCGGTCCGTGCCAATGGTCTTCAGGTAGCGCGCGGCGTCCTCGATCGGCACGCAGCGGTGCGCGTCGCGTGCGCGGCCGTTGCCGTTCGGGTGGTAGAAGCCGCCGGAGATGTCGTAGTAGACCTCCGGGAAGCGCTTCGCGATCGCGATCCGCTCATCCCAGAACGCGGTGGTGAGGTGCGCCATGATGAAGCGCAGCTTCGGGAACTTCTCGAACACCGGGATGAAGTTGTCCGGCTCGCCGTACGCGATGGTGCCGGGCTCGCGGCCGCCAGCCGAGCCGGAGTCGCTGAGGATCGGCACACCCAGCGCGGAGAGGCGCTCGTACAACGGGAACATCTTCTCGTCAGCCGGGTAGAAGCGAGACAGGCCGGGGTGGATCTTCACGCCCTTCGCGCCCTGCGCCAGCCGCGCCTCCAACTCGTCCATCATCCCCTGCTGGTCGCCGTAGAAGACGCCGATGTCCACGTTCACGAAGGGGGTGACGCGGCTTTCGGTCTTCGCGTAGTCGCAGACCCACTCGTTGAACTGGCGGACGCGATCCGTCATCTGGGGCTGCAGGTCGCGGCGCGCCTCCGCCTCCTCCGGGCTCCCCTTCGCCAGCCGCGCGACTCGGTTATCGATGATGCGATTGATGTCGATGTAGTTGATCGCGAAGATGTGTGCGAGGCCCTCGGTGGCGAACCACTCGTCAATGCCTTCGGGGTTCGCGTTGTACCAGTCGTCCGGCCAGCCCGGGTGGTTGAAGACCACCTTCTCCTGCTGGCGGTTGCGCGTGTAGTGCACGTGCACATCAATGACCTCGGGAACGCTCACACTGTCCTCCTGCGATCCGCGACGTAGATAGCCGCTTGGGCCGTCGAGTCTGTCGTCTGCCGCCCGCATCCTAGTGCGCGCGCGGGAAGTGTGCACCACACCCGGGCATCTCGGCGTGCAGCCGGCGCGGGCGCGCGAGAAGGGCCCCCGAGGGGGCCCTTCTTGCGAGTCACGGCAGGCGAGATCGGATGACGCCGAGGATCTCCGCTCCGCCCCCGGACTTTCAGTTGGCTAGCGGCGAGGCCCGGTCGCCGCGAGGTCGGTCTGGATCAGTGCCTGGAAGGTGATCTGCGGCGACTCCCGCTTGCTGTTGTTGAAGATGACCGACTCGTCCATTCGTGCGCCCACCAGGAACGTCATCTTCGATCCGTTCTTGGCACCGCACTCCTGGGGCGAGATCTGCGCCCACCAGTCGTAGGCGCCGGGGAGGTCGTACGCCTCCTCGATGTGCGCGGCCTTGCACTGGCGGCCGTCCACGAAGATCCACACCTCCGCGTTCTCAGAAGGGGCCGGGCCCTCGCCACGGGAGATCACGCGGTGCGCATACACGCCGCGCCAGCGCCGTCCCGTCGCGGGGTTGTCGGTCGCCATCGCCACCATGCCGGTGATGTGGTCTTCCACCACGTGGCTCACGTAGCCGCCGATCGTGCGCATCATGGACGTCCGCACCAGGTGGTTGCTGCCGATCAGGATCGGCATCCCCAGCCGGTTCGCACCGCGCTGCGTGATCGAGGAGAACCCGAAGTTCTGCTCGTCTGCGCCTCGCGCGATCCAGTTCACGCCGGCGTTGCGCGTGTAGACCTGTGGCGCGACCACGTAACCCACGTCCGGGTCGCGGAAGTAGCCCAGCGTCTCCTCCAGGAACCCCGGTTCCGGGACGGGATCGCAGTCCATCTGCCCCATCACGTCATAGCGGGATGCGTGCGCGTCCAGCCAGGCGTTCAGGTTGCCGGACTTCATGCGCGCCGCGAATGGGCCGCCCGGCTGGTTGTAGCGGGCAATCGCGTGCCGCGTGAAGTGATGGATGCCATAGCGCTGCGCCATCTCATGCACGCGCGGATCGTCCTCTTCATCGAGGACCCACAGATCCAGCGGGCCGGCGTAGCGGATGCGGCTCATCGCCGCCAGGGTCGCCTCGATCGACTCGGGCGGCTCCTTGGACGGGACGATCGTCGTCAGGATCGCCATGCGCATCCGCGTGGGCGGCGCCAGCGGCACAGCATCTGACATGAAGCAGGCGAAGAACCAGAACACCAGCAGCTGCAGCATCCGCAGCGCCTCCAGCAACGTCAGCGCCGCGAACGGCAGCACATTGGCGGCGAGCAGCAGTGCCGGTGTGGTGCCCGCGTAGTTGCGCGGCAGGTTGTCCGCGTCGAACCACCACACGATGTAGCGCGCCGTGAGCCAGATCACTCCCGTGAGCATCACGGCGAACGCCAGGCTCTCCCCGCGCGTCATCACCGGACGGAACCGTACGCGCGTGGGCGAGTCATGGTCGTCGCGCGCCGGGACGCGCAGGGGATGTGGAGCGAGGCGGTGGCCTCGATCGGTGGGGTGTGGACGCTGCCTGGTGCCGGGCAGCACGGATAGCGCGGCAAACCAACCGCGTCGCGGGGTGGGTGAGTCTTGCGTGGTCATGCCTGCGCTCTTTCTCGGCAAACTGGCGTGGCACGACGACGGTCAAGACGGCTGGGCCGCATCGATCGCCGTCCCTTCTGACGCTAGGAGCGCGAGCGCGCGCACTCGGATCGATGCGCATCGCACGATCGGCGCGACCTTTGTCGTGATCACGGGCAGCGTTCGCGCACCGTTCCGGCGGCCCGTTCGCGGCGGAGCTTGTGCGCTTCCGGCCCATGCGCTGCATGCGCGTTGCGAGGTGATGCGGTCGGTATGGCCTGCGTGGCAGAGCGCGTGGAGTGGAGATGGGCACAACGAAATGCGGTCGCGTTGCCGCGACCGCACTCACTCGATCATGTGCCGTGAAGGAGTGTCGTTACGCGTACGAGCGGCGCGGGATCGCCTGCGGGACGCGCGTGGGAATCTCGTCGCGAACCACGTGCGCGGGACGAGGCAGCCGGACGGACAGCCGAGACCGACAGGTAGTCCGAGAGGATCGCCCCCTGGAGGACGGGTTCCTCGATATCGAGCACCATCGCGCTCGCTGCTAGGAGCTCGGCGTTGAGACGGCAAGGCTCGCTTCGCTCGATGCGAGCGATCTGCTCCCGGGTCGTTTCGTACCCGACCCGGCAGAGTTCGTCGGCCAGGAACTGTTGCGACCACTTCGGCCGCCGTCCCACCCGAGCCTGCTGGATCAGGCGTCCGACCGCGCTATTCATACATACCCCCTCACTCAGAGCAGCGGCAGAGCCCGCTGACTGATCGGCGCCGTGAAGACTGAAGCGAGGTGGATGCTACGAGCCACGGCACCCCATTCCGCATCAGCGCTTGGCTGTGCGCTTGCGATTACGTGCCGACCACCGCTCTCGATCACAGGCTGATCGATCCTGCGTGCTCCACGCGCGCAATGTCCGCCGGCAGACCCGCGGTTGTTGCTCGGATGCGTCGAGGAGGGGCGTTGGAAGCAGCGTGCTGTTAGCACCGATCACGGTGCGAGCAGACGCGCTCACGGGGGCGCTACAGCGGTGTACCGCCTCGTTCGCGGTGTCGCTCGCGGTGTCGCTCGCGGTGTCGCGGGCTAGCCGCGGCCCACGTACGGCATGTTGGCGGCCATGACCGTCATGAACAGCACGTTCGTGTCCGGCGGCAGGCTGGCCATGTAGACCACGGCGCGGCCCACATCCTCCACGTCCATGCTCGGCTCCGCGCGGACGGAGCCGTCCGGCTGGATGATCCCTGCGCGCATGGGCTCCGTCATGGGCGTGGCCGCGTTGCCGATGTCGATCTGGCCGCAGGTGATCCCCATGCGCCGGCCGTCCAGTGCCAGCGACCGGGTGAGGCCGGTGATCGCGCTCTTCGTCGCGGCGTATGCGGCACCGTTGGGCCGAGGTGCGTACGCGGCGATCGATCCGTTGTTGATGATGCGGCCGCCGCCGGGTGTCTGCGCCTGCATCAGCCGGATCGCCGCCTGCGCGCACAGGAATGCGCCGTTCAGGTTCACGTCCACCACGCGCTTCCAGTCCTCGAACGACAGGTCCTCGAACGGCACGGCCGGCGCACCGATGCCCGCGTTGTTGAACAGCAGGTCGATGCGCCCATAGGCGTCGCGGAGCGCTTCGAACAGCGCGGCGACGGAGGCCGGGTCGGCCACGTCTGTGGGCACCATCAGGTGCTCCGCGCCGCCGAGCATCGTCCCCGTCTCGCGCAGCGGCTCCTCGCGCCGGCCCGCGAGCACCACCGTGTAACCCGCCTCCGCGAGCGCGATGGCGACCGCGCGGCCGATGCCTGTGCCGGCGCCGGTCACCAGGGCCACCCGTCGAACTGCCTCGGCCATCGCATTGCTCCTCGTCCTGCCGTGTGCGCGCATCTTCGCATCCGGGGTGCGGATGGACGAGGCGACGCCGATATGGGGGGAGGGGCTTCACCGGACGCGCCGCATCAGGCACCGTGGTGAGGCGTCGTGCGACGCCGAAGGGGGACAGCATGATCGGGCCGCTGCATCACGTGGGAATCTCGACGCCGGACATCGAACGCGCGATCACGTTCTACACCTCGCACTTCGGGTTCGAGGTGATCGACCGCAGCAACTGGGGCCCCGGCACCACCGCGCGCGATCGGCAGCTGCAGGCGAAGGACAGCATTGCGGAGCACGCCATGATGCTGCGCGAGGGGATGCGCCTGGAGTTGCGCGAGTACCGCCACCCGGCGGGCCGCCCGAAGGCGGAGGACACGCCGGCGGTGGACCACGGCATCAACCACTTCTGCTTCGCCGTGGACAGCGTGCAGGACGAGTACGACCGGCTCTCCTCGGAGGGCGTCCGCTTCGACTGCGAGCCGCTGGAGGTGCGAGAGGGCGTCTGGCTGACCTACGCGCGGGATCCGGACGGCAACATCATCGAGCTGCTGTCGGGGCTGTAGGCGATCCTCGCGGGAGTGGGAAAGGTGGGCGGGGGCTGGTGGGCCCGCAGGGACTCGAACCCTGAACCGATGGGTTAAAAGCCCACTGCTCTGCCAATTGAGCTACAGGCCCGCGCACCGCTATTCACTGGGGATTCAGGCCGTTTGTGGTGAGTACGCTTCGCGAGAGATGTACCCACGCATGTACCCACCAGCCGCTAGGGAGCCCCCAGTGACCCCCTTGGCGCACCCAAAGCCACGTCCATCGCACACTCGCCGCGTCCCGCTTCAACTCGTGGCTGAGGTGAGCGTAAGCGTCGCGCGTGAAGGCGTAAGACGTGTGCCCGAGCACCTCTTGGATTGTACTCAACGGGACGCCCTGAGCGAGCAAGAGCGAGGCGCATGAGTGTCGGAGGTCGTGGAAGTGGGAGTGACAGACTGAAGTGGCCCCACCTGGGGGGTATCGTGCGCCGCGACGCTCACTCCGAGAGACCGCCGACGGGTGCCTCCTTACCGCATACTTCGATGCTGCGGGGTTCCGTCCGACTGGGTTCCCTTGCGTCCCTTCGCTGAGGGCGATCTGGGGGACGGCCGAGGGGTGCTTGCGGGTCTTCCCCGACAGGCGCCGCGAGTCGTCCCGCAGTACCTGTGTAGGCCCGCCGCGAGTCGAACAGGACCACGAAGCCGCCGGCGGGCTGGGCGCCCTCAATCCGAGTGCCCCCTCGCGGCGCCAGCGGCGCAGGCCTTTCGGCCTCGGAGGTTCACGTCTTCCGGCGGGTGTACCCACAGATGTACCCACGGGGTGCCGGTACTCGGAGGTATTCGCGGCTGTTTGAGGGCACTCTTGAATCTGCGCGGGATGTCCCGAACGGGGCTAGAGCGGATCAAAGCCCACTGCTCTGCCGTTGAGCTACGGGCCCACAGCCGCATCCGATGAGGGCGTCAACGACGCGAGGGGGTAGGCAGCGGGGTCCTCGCCTTGAAGGTCGGCCGGCTGCCAGAATCGGTAGCCATTCGTTTCGTAGCCTGTGACCAACCGAGCTGCTCCCGAAGCGCTCCGCGCT